>DATART010000409.1:0-17322 GCA_036264035.1 Thermoanaerobaculia bacterium
GGGAGCCGAGGTGGTCGCGAGCTTCGCGCGCTTCACGGTCCTGCATGAGCTCGCGCATGTGCTCAACGGCGACCATCGCACATTTCGATTCGTGCGCAGCGTGCTTGTTGCGCAGCTCGTCTGGCTCGGCGGCGCCGCTGCGATGCTCGTACCGCTCCTTCTGGGCCGTAGAGCCTCCTCCAGACCTCTGGTCGTCGCCGCATCGATTGTCATCCTGTTCGTGGCGCAGAGCCTCGTCGCGCGACGGTTCATTGCGGAACGGGAACGCCTGGCCGACTGGCGGGCGATACAGACGCTCTCCCCTTCCGACGCGATGCGATTGCTGGAGCGCCGCAGACGGCGGCGAAACCTTTCGAACCCGACCGAGCTCGAAAAGCTCATGACACACTTGAAGCTGCAAGCACGTCCGCGTCGAGGTGGACGATTGCTCCCGCGGCTCATCGCTCTCGCCTGGCCGGAAGGCGACGACATTCACGCGCGGTCCGAAATGGCAGGCGGCGATCGCAGCGGCGGCACGCCGCGGCCGGTGCTTTGGGCGGCGCTGATGGGCATGCAATGCGGCTTCTTTTCGATGTCCGTTGCGCTGGCGGTGATGCTCTCGATCTCCGCATCAACGCATCTGCAGCCTGCCACATCGTCGACGTTGCTGATGGCGATCATGACGTGGATCACAGCACCAGCGGCAACGTTCTGCGGGCTCCGCGCCGACCCTCGCAGGATGAGCGTGCAGACACGGACGCTCAGCGGCAGGCGCATCGCCGGCGGCGTCACGTTCTTTCTCACGTTCGCCACCTCGGCGTTCACGTTGAACTGCTTTGAAGCTCGCTTTGATGTCGCAGGGATGCCCGCGGATCTGGTGCTCGCGGCCGTGTTTGTGATGGTTGCAATGCTGGCCGCTTTGTGTACCTGGGTATCGACCATCTTCGGTATCAGGGATGGCGGCGGGGAGTTGCAAACAACACCTCGGTCCGGATGGGTCCTCGCCTTTCCGCTCCTCGCAAGCATGGCCATCGTGCAGGTTCCGCTGAGCGTAATCGCTTCGGGCTGGGCCGGTGGCGGTTCGTTTTCCGGCGGCGGATGGGTTCCCCTCGCGCTCATATCGGTGGCGATATCAGCTGTCAGCAGCGCCATGGCCAGGAGCACGAGTGCGGCACTGCGCGCGATCGCTCCCATGGCGCTACTCGACACGCCGCCACCGGTTTACGGCTTTCGCGTGTTCTGGCGCAACTTCTACATCGACATGTCGAAGACCACATTGACACGCGCTGCAGCGGCTGCGCTCGCCGTTCAACTCGCGACGATCCCCTTCTGCGTCCTCTGCGCCGCATTGTTGATGCCGGCAGCGCGGCGCCTGCTCGCCGGTCAGCCGACGCTCACGGTCGCAGTCATCAGCATGGTTGGAGTGATGTCGCTCATCCTCGTCATCCCGGACCGCTACGGCGCGTATCGCTGTCCATCGGCGCGTCTGCTCGACAAGGACCGCTTGCAGCTCTTCGAACGGCTTCTGTTCGCTGCGCGCATTGCCGATCCGGCAGCGGCGGACCGGCTGAACGCGTCACTGGCGCAGTGGCTTCGCGATGATCAGTTTCCTGATGCGCTTCTGCCGCAGCCAGAGGCGGTATGGCCGCTGGCGCCCCTTCTGAGCCTGGTGCGGCTCGCGCGCGAGACGGGCGAGAGCGCTGCGGGCGAACGGTGGCGCGGCCGTATCGAACGTGCACTTCGGCAAATCGTAGTGGACGACTCGGTCGCCGTCGCTCCGCGCCAGCCGCCATCCATGTATTGGACGGTGCTCGCCGCGACGATCATCGACGAAGCAGAGCTTCGCGACGCGTTCCCATTCGAGCGGATGCTCGACCGCATCGAGGGCTTGTTCGACGAGCGTCTGGAGTATGGAACGGCAAATTTGCTCTCCGATCTGATCGCGGCGTACCGGCTGCTCCGCCGGCACGGACGGCGGGGTCCAGACACGCTGCGCGTGCGCAAGTTCGTTCGTTCCTCCTCGCTAGTATCGCGTCCATTGTTGCGTCAGTCACTGGCGGAACTCGCCGAGCTTGCCGAACTGACCGGCGACGCGGAACTGGAGGAGAAGCTCGGACCGATCGTCCGCTCTCGTATGTGGGAAGGACTGCAACTGAACCCGCGCAAGGACGTGCTGCTGCTGCTCGACTGCTATCTCGCCGCCGTGTTGCTCGGCGAATTGGATGCGCGCCACGCGGCGGCGGCCGTCCTCGTCGGAGAGCTCACAGAGCGTATCTCGGATGAGTTGCTTGCGGTCATGAGCGATGCCTCGGGAACCGTCAATACTCGGGGACACCGCACGAAAGCATGAGAGTCACGACAATGCGCGGCGAATCGTGGATGCCGGCTTTGATCAACTCTCTGTCGAAGAAGCGTTCGTCGATATCGGACAACCTCGGCCGAAGCGCGTCGGCAATGCAGCGGCATTCTTTCGCGCCGTAGCGCGGGGCGTAGAACTCGACACATCCGGCGAGGAAGCGCGACGTTGCGGCGTTTCGCTTTAGATAGATGACGAGGCCGCGCGCGAGAAGTGCGGCTTCCGGCGCGTTGCAACGGATATCGTCCGTCATCGATATCCCTGCGGCGAAGGCCGACGTGCGGTCGGGCTGCGACGGCACGCCGCCGTGAAGTCCCTTCCGCTTCCAAAGGTCGAGAGAGAGCTCGGCCGCCCTGATCAACTGTTCGACGCGTGCGCGACCCTCTCGATCCCGAGGCAGCTTGCAGGAGGATCGCAGACGCTGCGCGATTCCCGCGAAAAAGAATTGCTCATCTTGCGTGAACGTTTCCCGGCAGCCTTCTTCCAGCGCAAAACGCGCTCCGCCGAACTCAACATCGGCATATTTTTCGGGTGTGGGCGGGCATCTTGTCTGTGCGCCGGCGGTGACGCTGAACAGAGCCGCTGCTGTGATGATCAACCAGCGAATACGGCGCGACTCTGTCATTGGGACTTCCGCGTCTGCAGCAGAGACGGATGGCGGACGAGTACGTCAGCGACTCGCCTCACTGCCTTGTCCAAGTCCCAGAAACAGCGCTCTGCACGGGGCTCCTCTCGGAAAAGCGCACAGTTTCCCTCCGAAAGCGCCTCGGGGCAGGTTGTCGCGCACCAGAAGTTCGCGATCGACAGGAATCGAACCGTCTCGCTCGCCTGAGCCGTTGTTGGGGGCAATCGTTCGTCGAGGTCGCGCAGGACGGCGACGCAGCCGTCACGCCATCGCATATACGACGCGACGAAATCGTCGGGTTCGCGGGAGCCGTAGAGTTTCCTCAGGGTTTCGCCGTCGGTCCTGCACTCCGTCAGAAGCGATCGAAGCGGCAGCCGGCGTGCGGAGAGCGGTCGAACCGGCACCGGGCGAACGTCTGGCGAGACGTTGGGAGGATCGAGAGGCGGCCGTCGCGAACACATTGCCAGCGGCATCGTTCGCGCGGCACCGTCGATATTTGTCTGAGTCGCGTTTCGTATGGTTGGGTCACGATTAGCCCGAATCCAACGGAGCACGTTTCGCTCCACTGCCTCCGCGAGCTCGTTGATGGTCACGAAGCCGCTCGCATCGATTCCTGCGCGGCATTGAAGACCGTCGAGCACCGCACCGGTGAATACACCGTTCTGGCGAAGGTCATCGTCATAGGCCCATCGCCCGGCGGCGGCGCCGTAGAGCACCACCTGGCCCACCGTCAGCGCCATGCCCTGAATGAGCGGCGCCGCCGAAAGCGGCTCCGGCACCGTCGACCGCTGCCTTCGCACGCGTTCACGGCAGGTGTCGATCAAGATGAGCGACCTTGTGGCGTTCGATGCCGCGACGAGGTCGAGCACTCTGGCCGTGGGAATGGTCGTGTTGATCTCGCGCAAGAGCGAGTTTGTCGTCATGAGGTATTGCGCGCCGTCGTCGCTGAATCCATGCGTCGCAAACGAGACGATGAAGATCCCATCAGCCCCGGCGAGGCCAGCCTGGCGGTTCAGGAGCTTCAGAATCTGCGATTGCGTCGCCGCCACGACCGTCGCACCGTTTCTCTTCAATTCCCCGAGGCGCCGTTTCGAGAGTTCTTTTCGGGGCGTCTCATCTGACAGCGCGAGCACCACGCGGTTCGGACGGACGAGCGCCACGCGCGGGTCGAGCGTGAAAACATAGGCCAGATCGATCGCATCGTCGACCGCGTATGGCACGCTCTGAAGTGTCTCGTCATCCCGGAAGCTACGGATTCCGACGAACAACGCCACAGATTGCGCCGGATCGAATGCCGCCCGCGCCTTTGGAGGCGCGGCCGCCGCAGGCCGGACCGCCCGCCCGTCCTGCCCCTTTACTGTGAGTGCGAGGAGGCCGGCCAGGCCGGCCAGCAGCGTGAGGATCAGACTCTTCATCGCGTGCCACCGTCGCTTCCAAAGACACGGAACAGAACCGAAAGTGGTGAACGAGGCGCGAGAACCTTGATCTCGCCTCGACACCACAAAAACCCAGCCTTCGTGTCTTTGAATGGTACCGGGTCAACTGGGTCAGGAGCCACCGATGCCGCGTTCGATTTTGGGAATAGAGACACGCAGTCCTGCGCTGACGGTCGGCCACGCCTCGGCGATCGCGAGATCACACCTTTCTGCGCCGCAGGTCACGCAGCGTCTTCGCCAGAAGCGATCCCCGGCTTATGTGCAGCAGATGAAGCGTCTCGACGCCGGCACGCATCAGCAAAATGCGGCCGCCCTGCAGGAGTTACTCGACACGATTGCCGCGGAGTTCCCCGGCCTCGGCGTCGATGATCGTCCCATCGGAGTGGTTTCGAAGTGTTTCCTCGGGCCTCCGTACGAAGTGCACATCTGTGATGTTGCGGGTGGAATCGTCGAGCACTTCGAGAAGTGGCGCTCCATGCCACCGCTGTTCGAGCGCGCCCGCTCCCTCGCCGGGCACGGCGCCTATGCATTCATCGAGATCTACCTCACGAACCTCCGCGCGGTGGCGGCGGATGGATCCGTTTCCGTTTTGAATTCTTGAAGCAGAGGAGACAACGCATGTCCAACGCCCTCGATCTCAGTAGCGTGCATTCCCACATCAGCCGGCTGGAACACAACCTCGAAATCATCCACAGCAGCGTCGGCAGCGTTTCCGAGCAGGTAGTCGCCGTTTACCGGCAGCAGGAAGTGACGAAGGATCGTCTCGATGACCTGCATCAGCAGTTTCAGGCGTTCGTCGCGGCCGATCGCAAAGACAAGCAGAAACAATTCGCCGCGACCGAGGTTGTCCGCGTACGGCAGGAGATCGAGCAGAAGTTCGGCCACCACGAAATCGTGCGGCGTACGACGACCGGCATTCTGCAGGCCACCGATCTGCAGATGATCCGCCAGAACACGATTCATACCGTGACAGAGCAGTTGATGGTGACGACGCCGAACTACTGGCTGGCGCCGGCGCTGGTGGCTCTGTCGGCATGGATCAAGGACGACCGCGTGCTCGCCGAGCAGGGGGTCGCCGAGGCGATTCGCCGCGATGACAACAAAGCGTCGCTCTTTTTCGCGCTCGTCTGCCGCCGCGCACGGCGCAGCGAAGCGCTCACTCGTTGGCTGAGCCGCTATTTCCAGATGCAGAACCCAATGGCGATCGAGCGAGAGGTGGTCGTCATGCTCGACGGACTGGCCAACGGCGTCTTCGGCGGCGGCGCTCTCGTCGCCTGTTCGAGTGTCATCGAGCAATGGCTGACCGAGCTTGAAGAACAGGCCGGCTTTCTGGACGATCAGCGAAAGCGCTGGGCGGCGCAACTCGACGTGATGATGCCTAAACCGAGTGACCGCGATTATCCAACACTCAGCAAATACGCCCGGAACGCGCCGCAGCTCATGAAAGCGCTCTGCGCCGCGCGCCGCAATCGGGCCGTCCACGATTTCTTCACGAACCTTTTCACGGGCGAGCTGATCGTGCCGCCGTCGATTGAGGCCGCGTGTGATTCGCTGCTCGATTCTCTCGTCGCCAATTTCGACGACGAAGAACTGCCTCTCCGCCGCGAAGGGCGCCTGCTCGAGCTCATAAAGGAGGAGGAGGGCGACAAGGACGCGGCGAAGGCCCGCTTTGACGCCGAAGCGGAAATTCATGAGGCCAGCACCAACTTTGCGGCGGTACTCACCAACTCGGCGATGAATCCGGAGCAGCTCGGGGCGACGCGCGCCACGCAGCGCTATGCAGTGTCACGGTCGCGCGAGTGGATCCTGGCCGCACACAACGATCTGGTCGCTCGCGATCGAATGGAGATGCCGCGGCAGGCCGACTTGACCGTCGCTTCGTGGTCGGGAACAAGCGCGGACGGCGGGAACGAGAGAGTGCTCACGGCTGACCTCCGGCAGCACTACGAGGCGAAGATCGATGCGGCAGTCAAGGCGGTATCGCTTACCCCTGCCGCATGGATCGTGCTGATCGCCGGCATTCTCATCGGCGCCTTGATCATGGCCGGCGGCGGTACGGCGATTCTGATAGGTCTCGTGCTCATGGCGGCCGCGGGCGCCTTCTTTTTCTGGAAATTCAAGGATCTCGAACGCCAGCGCGACGAGGCGCGGCAGGCACTGGAGAAGGAGCATGAGCAGGCTGCCGCTGTCCTGAAAGCGGTCCTCGCGGAGCTTGCCGACTACCGCCGCGAAGTCGCCGCCGAAGACTCCCGCTCCGCTGACGTCACGACTCTGCTCGAATCCCTCAGCTCTCCCCAGTTCGTGCTGCAGCGCCCTGAACAGCGTGTATCCATTGCCTGAAGGAGAAAACCATGACCACGACACCTGCACGACCCATTCTCGGTATGGAGGTCATACCACCGAAACCGCAGCCGCCTCAGAGCAATCCTGCGCCAGAGTTGCCGATCGCGAAGGAGCTTCCGGCGTGGGATCTCGTTCCCTCTGACCTGCTGCTCGTCAGGCGGCGGCCGGTGAAGAAATGACATCCATTGCCGCACCGGCCACCTATGCCGAGTGGGTGCCTCTCCTCGATCGGTTCCGCGACGGCGACGATTCCGTGCTCGAGCTCCTGCTGGCGGGCACCCTCGAGTGGACCAATGTCGTCGCCCAGCGCTGGATCGCGCGTGTCGCGGAAGCCTTTGACGCCAGGCTGAAAACCGTCACGTCCCGCTTACAGCTTGCGCTCGATCGCTCTCGCGGCGATGCCTTCGCCGTCTCGCAGGCACTCCTCGGCGTCCGTCGCGCGCTTGCGCCGCTCCACGCCGCCGCGGCGATGGCGTGCGCACCGGAGAGCGTTCGCGTGCATTTCGCCGGCGAGGTGGCGCGCTTCGCGGCGCGGACGCAGGAGTCGCTCGAAGCCAGCGCTAAGCGCAATCGCGCGGACCTCCTGCTGAAGGCGCTCCGCGACAATCCATTGACGGTCGTCGTTCCTGTTCCTCGTTCCGCTGAAACCGATACCGCCTCGGCCGCAACGGTGCAACCCGGCCGCGGCCGGCGCATTCTGATGTGAGCAACCATGCCTGACTTTCAATCGTGCCGGCAGACCATGCTTCTGTACCTCAAGGCGAGAATTCCGTTCATTTCGTTCCGCACGGATGAGCGGGACCGAGCGCTCGATCTGCTTCGCGAGATCGCGCCGCAACTGAACATCCCGATCTACGTTCACACTCTGTCGCAGGGGACGCGCGATGTTGCAACCAATCGCGCCGTCAACGACGATCGCTCTATTCCGGGCGCGCTCGATTTCGCCAGCCAGCAGATCGTGCAACGGCAGAATCTGACGTTCGTCCTCACGGAGACGCAGGACCTTGGCGACGACACGCCGACCAGTCGCCAGCTCCTCGACGTCGCCGCTTCCGCCACCGAGCGCGGGGGCGTGATCATCGTCATCACCACTTCGTCCATATGGGCACGGCTGCAGAGGCAGGGAATGAGCCTCACACTCGACCCGCCAAACGAGGATGAGATGCGTGCGATCATCGCCGAGTGCCTCACACCGTACCGCGGCGGGCTGCCGATCGAGTGGCACGACGCGGAGCTCTCCGAAGCGGCGGCAATTCTGGCGGGCGTCACGCGGATCGAAGCGGAAAACGCCATTGCTACCTTGCTCGCCAAAGGCTCGATCACTAAGGCCGATCTGAGCGATCTCACGAAAGTGAAGGACCGCATCTTCTCCGACATCTCAGGTCTGGAGCGCGTCAAGGTCTCGCCGGGTGAGGTGTCCGTCGGCGGTCTCGCCGGCCTGCGCGCCTGGCTGGACAAGCAGCGGCCGTTGCTGACGATGGACCTGCGCGACCGCGGGTTGCGTCCGCCCCGCGGCGTGTTGCTCGTCGGCGTCCCCGGTTGCGGCAAATCGCTGTCCGCCAAGGCCATCGCCGAGAACTGGAGCCTTCCTCTCTATCGCCTCGATCTCTCCAACATTCATGGGCAATACCTCGGGCAGTCGGAAGGGCGTTTAAAGGAGGCGCTGGCCACAGCGGACCGCGTTGCGCCGTGCGTCCTCTGGATCGATGAGATCGAGAAAGGGCTCGCCGGCTCAGGCGGAAGCGACGGCGGGACTTCGTCGCGGATCGTCGGCCATTTCCTCTACTGGCTGCAGGAAGGGCGCGCGCGCGTCTTCGTAGTGAGCACGGCAAACGACATCACGAAGCTTCCACCGGAGCTGTTCCGGCGCGGACGGTTCGATGAGCTTTTCTTTGTCGATTTGCCGACCGGACCCGAGCGCGGCGAAATCATCGCGCTGTATCTGGAGAAACACCTCAGGCGCACGTTCGAGGAAGCGCTCGTATCGGATCTCGTCGAGCTGTCCGAGGGCTTCGCGGGCAGCGATCTTCAGGCGGCCGTGGCCGAGGCAGCGCGCGAGGCGGTGTTGAAAGGAGACGCCGTTGTCGACGCGGAGTACCTGCGGAAGGTGTTCCGCAATGTCGTGCCGCTGTCGAAGACGAACCCCGAAGCGATCGAGAGCATCCGTGCGTGGGGACGCGAGCGGGCGGTGCCAGCGTCGGGCGTTCATGCGCCAGCAAGCGAGGGGCAGCAACGCGCGCGCAGGTCGGTGCTCGTCTGATCCGTCGGCGCGAGGAGCGCGATCAGCGATGAGTCGGTGCTGAGGCCGCTCGGCGCGGCCGGGTCCGCCATTGATGGCAACTCCTTTGCGGTGTTTCGCACCGAAGGAGGCTGTTCTCATGGCTAAACAAACGATCAATGCAGCAGGGCGCGTTGCCGCCGTCGCGCTCGCAATCCTGCTCTGCGCGCCGCTTGTGGCGGCGCAGGTGAACGGCAACTACGTCACCGGCACCGTGCAGAGCGTGAACCGCGATCTCAACTACATCACTGTCACCGATCCGAGCGGACGTCCGCTGAAAATCGACGTGAGAAGGATGAACACCGGCCAGTCGGTGAACGTCTGGAATCTCCGGCCGGGCGACGCCATCGCCGTCAATGGCGGTTGGGAAAACAACGGCGTTTTCGAGGCGTCGACCGTCAATTATGGCCGCGCCGGGATGGCAAACAACCCGAACGTGCTGTATGGCACGGTCGCCGGCCAAAACCGCAAACTCAACTACGTGACCGTGCGCGACCAGTCAGGCCATGAGGTGAAAGTCGACGTCCGCGGCATGGACACGCGCCGTTCGACGAACGTCTGGAACCTGCGAAATGGCGATCCGATCGAAGTGGCCGGCGCGTGGGAAAACGGCAATACGTTCCGAGCGAGCCGCGTCAATTTCTCAAATAACGGATATCGCGGCGATGCGCCGGCGAACGGCACGTACGCCAACAATGCCAATTTCATCAGCGGTACCGTGCAGTCGGTCAATCGCGACCTGAACTACCTCACCGTTCGCGATGATGCCACCGGCGCGTCGGTGAAGATCGACGTCCGGAGCATGAACACCGGCCGCTCGGTAAACGTATGGCGGCTCCGCCCCGGCGATCACGTCTCCGTGAACGGCGGCTGGGAAAACCGCGACATGTTCTCCGCGAACAGCGTCAACTGATTCATGGCGCGCAACAGCGTTGCGCCGGTCGCAACGCTGTTGCGCAGCGTGCGCAACGCTGCGGCGCGCCGGCCGGCTCTCTCGTGCTTCGGTGTCTCGATAAGACACGGTGGGCGTGGAAAGGTGATCGGCCGCGCGTTGCAGCCGTCTTAATTATCTGATCGGCAGCCGCCCGCGAGTGCGGGTAGCGAAGTCGCCAAGATCTCGCCGCGACCTCCCGGCCGCACGCGCTGCAATCATGCCCGCGGCCGGCGCCGCCCACACGAAATTCGTACTACAGGGGGGGGCGACTTGAGAGGGCCCTGTTCGGCGCTGGCCGATGTCGGTGATACCTTCCTCCCGCTCCCGATGACCGCACCATCCGCAGTTCAGCCGTCTACCGGCGCGATCGGCGACAGGCTTCACGTCGCGCTTTTTGCGCTCACGTTCAGCACCGGCCTGATCGACGCGGTCAGCTTTCTGGCCCTCGGGCGGGTCTTTACGGCGAACATGACAGGGAACGTCGTGTTTCTCGCCTTCGCGATCGCCGGAGTTCAGGGGCTCTCCGTTCCGCGAGCGGCGGTTTCTCTCGTAGCGTTCATGGCGGGCGCCGTCGGCGGAGGAATCATCAATATCCGGTTCGCGCACTGGGTTCCGGAACGCCGGCTGAAGGAATCGAGCAGGATCGAAGGCGCATTGCTCCTCGCCGCTGCCGTCATGGGGTGGGTCGCGCCGCACTCCGTGTATGCGTTCATCATCCTGTCGGCGCTCGCCATGGGTGTCCGCAATGCGATCGTCAGGAAGCTCGGCGTTGCCGACATCACGACCACAGTCCTGACGATGACCGTGACCGGCCTCGCCGCCGACTCACGGTTGGCCGGCGGATCCAATCCGCAGTGGAAGACGAGGGCCGCGTCGATCGTGATGATGTGCGCGGGCGCGGCGGCGGGAGCACTCCTGGTGCGCTACGGCGTCGCCGCGCCGTTCGCGGCCAGCAGCATCGTGGCGTTCGCGGTGTTCGTGGGGATGCGGCGCTGAGCGGATCAAAAGAATCGCCGGCGCCGCACGAGGATGATCGTAGCGACCATCCGAACGGGTCCAGAAACCGTTCGGGTCGGCGGCGAACGGCGTGCCGTGGACGTTCATCTGGAAACAACTCGGAGATGACGGTGATCGGCATGAAGAGCGCGGTGACGATCGAGAGGAAGTAGATGTTGCGGTTGGCCGCTTCCCCCACTCTCGTCTCGATCTCTTCGCGCAGCAGGCAGGCGCGATCCTGGAGCAGTTCGAGATCCTGGCCGATGGAGTCGAGTTTCTCCAGCGCGCGGCTGAACGTGGCACCGTCCTCCCTGCTGCACCAGCCGAGAAGCGCATCGGGGCGGTGGGCAGTGGCGAGGCCGCAGCCCTGCGACGCGATTTGATCATCGTTCCCTATCCAATCCCAGCTCCGCGCCGATGATCGAGATGACAAATGCGGTCTGGGGAAGCTGGCGACGTCGAGCACCAGGTAATCGGCGAAATGTATGTTCACAGGCGATCCACACGCCCATGCCTCGCCGGCCATGCTGATTACGACTCTTCGAGTGCCTTTCTGAAATCCCGCATGGCCTCGGTGAGCGTTTCGCAATCGAGCACCGACGCAAGCAGCTCTACATCGAGATCTGGAAGGAGCCGGCTGCGCCGCGCGCGGACAAACGTCCCCTCCGAGAGAATGTAGATCTCGATGGTTCCTTTGCGCCAGTACCAGACTTCTTCAACGCCCAGCTTCCTGTAGATCTTCAGCTTGTCGATGCCGCCTCGGGTCCACTCGACTTCGATCGCGAGTTGCGGGCTTTCACGCGGCTCCACCCCGAAGGCATAGCACTCGTCGGCTTCGGCGGCGCGTTCGCTCTTTTCTCCCATGAGCGTCCAACTGCCGAAAGGTCTGACTTCGATGCCGCGATCGATGCACCACGTCTCGAGGAGGTGTCCAATGTATGACTTGATCCGCTCATGATCCTTCGACGGGCTCATGATCTCGACTTCCCCCTCCAGATAACTGATCCGCGGGGCGGAGCGATCGCCACGAATTTCGACGAGACGCTCATAGTCTTCCCACGCGACATCGTGAAGAACGACGATGTGATCGGAGTTCGGCGCGTCGTCGTGTTCGGGAAGCGCGACGGCTCTGGACATGAGGCGAAGTATATCGCGCGATTGCTGCCTTACATGGCCGGCAGCGATCGCTTGCTCGGGGCGAGGATTTCGTCGAGACGGTCAGGCGTGCCGTCGACGCGCTCGAGCGTCGGAATCCGCAGCCCGTCGTAATAGGGAATTGAATACGTTTTGTATTCGTCTCCGCGGCGGAACTGCAGTTCGATCGGCTTCCTGCTCTTTTCGGCTTCGGTGATGGCGTCGCGAAGAACTTGCGCCGTGTACGTTTTCCCGTTGACCGAGACGATCTGCATGTCGGGTGTGATGCCGGCGTTGAACGCGGGAGTGTTCCAGCCGACGTTGCCGAGCGCGTTCGAGGATGCACCGGCTGCCGGTTCGCCGCGCATGCCGCCGCCGACGGAGAAACCGAGCGAGGTCGAGAAATCGGCGCCAGTCGCCGCGGTTTCCGACCTCGTCAGCCAGGAAGGGATCTTGTCGCTGTACGCGAGCCTGTAGCCGCCGCGGGTAAATCCTTCGGTCGGCACGACCGGATGCAGCGTATAGACACGCTCCTGAAAGAATTTCATCCAGTCGTACGGCGCAATCCTGTTCAGGATCTCGACGACGTCATGAAGATCGTAGGTGAGCGTGACGAAACTCCCGTTGTACGGGCCGAAGAACTCCGCCGCGAAGTCGTCGAGCGATTTGCGATCGTTGGTGAGCTCGCGGAGCTTCGTATCGGCGTCGAGCCAGATCAACGCCCCCTCGGTGTAGTAGTTTTCGCCGAGTTGCCAACTACCCCAGCTCATCGGCCGGCGCTCCGAGACCGTCGGTTGATTCGTGGTGTCGACGAGCGGACGCCAGCCGCGGCCGGGGCTGACTTCGAATCCCGCAGCCACGCGCGCAAAGCCATAGCGGGCCTGCTCCGGAGTCCGGATGCCCGAGCGCGCGGCCAGCACGTTTCCCCAGTACTGCGTCATCCCCTCGTAAATCCAGAGCAGATCGTCGCGCATCGGCACGTTGAAGTTCGGAGTCCAGAGATCGGCCGGACGCCGGAACTTGCCGTTCCATGAATGCGTGTATTCATGCGGCAGGAGATCGCTGCGCAGGGCGCCGCGGTCCCACTCGGTGAAGTAGTTCGGACGCGAGCCATCTTCGCTGGACTGATGGTGCTCCAGCCCGACGCCGCCGACTGTACTGCTGAGCAGCAGCAGGAAGTCGTAGTGCTCGTAGTGATGCGACTGATACAGCTTGTCCGCCTCGATGGCGAGGTTCTTGTGTTTCTCGAGAGCGTCCGCGGAGATCGCGAGATCCTTTTCCTCGTCGCCGAACACGTTCAGCCGAACGATGTTCGTCTTCGACGGCGACAGATCGACCTGCTTGAAATGAATGCCGCCATACAGCGGCGAATCGACGAGCGTGTTCAGCGTGGTGCGCTTGAACTTCAGCGCGGAGTTTTCGCTGGACGCAGTCTCCAGCGCGGTCGCGTATTTCCATCCCTGCGGGAGTTTGAGGGTGACGTCGAACGGGATGTCGCGTGAAAAGAAGCCGGCCGGATACATCGCCACTTCGTTCCACGCAAGATCGACGATGGCGTCGGACCACTCGATGCGCCCTTCGGCAGACTTGATCGGCGACAGATAATCAAATTCGAGATCGACCGTTCGCGCGCCCGCGCCGAGCGGAACGTGGAAGGCGTACACGTTGATCTGATCGCGGATCCACTGCACGCGTTTTCCGTCGACGCTCGTCACGATGCCGGCGATGCGCGAGATCGTCCCGACCGGTGAGTGGGCACCGGGGATCCACTGCGGATACAGCAGCACGAGCTCTTTCGCTTTCGGCGGGACGGGAATCGACTCGTGCACATGCGCGACGCGATCCCTGACGTTGGTGAGATCAACGTCGAGCTGGATCGGACCTGCATACGGCTGATCGACGGGAACAACGATCGGCGGCGGCATCGGCACCGGCCGCGGCGGCGGAGGATTCGTGATTGTTTGGGCGAAGAGCGACAGCGGGAAGAGCAGAGCAGCGAAGCGGACTCGGGGCATGTTCATGGCGGCGAGAGTTTACGTCGAACCGCGGGGACGGGACGTCGCCTTAACAACGCGAGGTCATAAACGCCGGCTACTCGTGAAGCGTCTGGTGAACGAAGGCGACGGCGATCGATCCTTCGCCGACCGCGGATGCCACTCGTTTGATGTTGCCTCCACGGACGTCGCCGACGGCGAAGATGCCGGGGCGGCTGGTCTCGAGCAGATGCGGCGGGCGGGCGAGCGGCCATCGCGTCGCATCGAGATCCTCGGGGGTCAGGTCGGGACCGGTTTTGATGAAGCCCTCAGCGTCGACGGCGACGCAGTTGCCGAGCCATTTCGTGGCCGGAACGGCTCCGGTCATCACGAAGAGGTGGCGGATGTCTTCGACGCTCTCAGCGCCGGTGGCGTTGTTGCGGCAGCGCACGCGCTCGAGGTGATGGCCGCCTTCGAGCGCCACGATCTCGCAGCCGGTGCGAACTTCGATCGACGGATTCCCTTCGATGCGCCGCACGAGGTAGCGCGACATCGTCTCCGCCAGCTCGTGCTTGCGCACCACGATGATGACGCGCGCCGCTTTGCCGGCGAGGTAGACCGCCGCCTGCCCTGCCGAGTTGCCGCCGCCGACGATGATCACCGTCTCTCCCTTGCAGAGCTGCGCTTCCATCGGCGTGGCGAGGTAGTAGACGCCGGCGCTGTTGAACTTCGACAGATTCTCGATCGGCAGCCGTCGATACTCCGCTCCGGTGGCGATGATGACCGTCCGTGCCGCGATGCGCGTGCCGTTGTCGATCTCGATGACGTACGGACTCTTGCCGCAGTCGAGATGCGCCGCGCTCCTGGCGATGATCAGTTGCGCGCCGAATTCTCCGCCTGCGTGAACGCGCGCGTGGCCAGCTCCTGCCCGGTGATGCCGGAGGGAAAGCCGAGGTAGTTTTCGATGCGCATGCTGGAGCCGGCCTGTCCGCCGGGCGCGTGCGCCTCGATCATGAGCACGTCCAGCCCTTCGGACGCCGCATACACCGCCGCGCCGAGGCCGGCCGGGCCGGCGCCGACGATGACCACGTCGCGCACGTGGCTCTCGTCGACGTCGATCGCTTCATTGAAGCCGAGGCAGTCAGCGATCGCCTCGTCCGACGGATCGCGAAGCACGGCCGTTCGGCGGCAGATCACCAGCGGAATGTCGGCGGCCGAGACATGGAAATGATCGAGGATCTCCTGAGCCGCCGGATCGCGATCGAGGTCGATGTAGGTGGCGGGATGCGCGTTGCGCGCGAGGAACTCGCGCACCTGCAGGGTGCGTGCGGAAAACGCGGAGCCGAGAATCAGAACGTCGCCGAAACCTTTGTCGAGGAGCAGCGCGCGGCGGAGGATGAAGGCCCGCATCAGAATCTCGCTCAACTCGGCGTCGACCTGCACGAGGGCGAGCAATGCCTCGCGCGCGACCTCGATCACCTCGCCGGCCTGGCTGACGCGAACGGAGGCCACGGGCCGCCGGCCGGAGAGGATATTGAGCTCGCCGGTGAACGAGCCGGCGCGATAGGTGGTGAGGACTTCCTCGCCGTCGCACGTATCGCGGATGACGGCGAGCTCTCCGTCGATCACGACGAAAAACGGGAACGCCAGCTCACCGGCCTGGAGCAGCACCTCGCCCGCCTGCACGGCGCGCCGCCGGCCGCGTCTCGCGATCCGTTCGATCTGCGGCGCCGTGAGCGTCGGCCACAGTTGATCCTCGCGCGGAGCGACCGACAGCGGAACCGCGGCCGTCATGATCCACATCCGCCTTCAGCAGCGGGACATCGCCGAGGTGCTGCGAGAGAAATCATTTCGGGTGCCGCCGATGATACAGCGCAGATGGCGGAGGAAACGACCGGGCGCGCTTGCACGCGCCCGGTCTCACTCCCTCCCATCACGTACTTACTCCTGTGGATCGCCGGACGTCACAGCACGCTGCAACTTTGGCGTTACGGGTGCCGGAGACGGCGGCGTCGAGGGAGCCGGCGCCGCTTTCTTGCGGCGTCTGAAGCTCTTCAGACGCTTGATCTCCTGCACGTGCGGCACGAGGACGGCGTGGGCGGGGTCGCGCGCCAACTGCGTACCGATGCTGGCCGCCCGCCCGGCGACGAGCGCAATGCGCTGGCGGCGAATGAGGTTCGCCCCGGCGACGCCGCTAAGCATCGACCGGAGCTCATCCTCCACCGCCGTCCAGCGATTGGACTCCTCGTACGACTGCCGCACCTCATCGGCAGGCTGACCGACCGCCTGCTCGACGAGGCCGAGCGCGCCGATGACGTTGATCGACGCCTGCAGAAGGGGATTGGACGTCCGTCCCTGGTTCCGCAACTGTTTGCGCTGTTCGGGCGTCAGAGGCGACACGTCGCCGATGTGCCCGCGCATGGCGCGCAACTGCTCGACTACAACCTCGGGTGACAAAGAAGGTGACGGCTGCGGGATGTCCGCGGCGGCCTGAGTGGTTGTTGCTTGATTCGGGGTTTCGTGATTGGTGGTTTCCTGATTGCTAGACATTGTGTCCTCCTTGGACCATTCGGTTAAGGCCGGAGGAACCAACAAGCACTTTGTGCACAAGCGCAGGCGGCCACCGGCTGGAGGAGACGGCCACGCGCCGCTCATCCGGTTGATGTTTTCCCGAAGTGCGCACACTTCGAGAGCCCACGGCAGGAGGAGCACCGCTCAACTCCCGCAGGGATGAGAACCGCACTATCCAGCGCACCTTCTCACCCGTTGGCCGCCGGGAGCGTGGGGCTCTCACGAGCGCCGGCTCCCATCTCGATCAGTCAGCGAACCGACCTAGCGAGGTTAGGAATCATAGTTCCTGATTCAAGCGAAGTCAAGCGTACCTGCGTTTTATTCCAGACGCCTCTCGACTCCCCCGACAAACGCTCGTGGGCGCAGCCTGCTCAGAGGTTGTGAAGAGATGAGGCGGTGCTTCGCGGGCTTTCGGCCGCGCGCGAAGGCGCGCTCTGCAATCCTGGCCCCGCGCTTTGCGCGGGGTTTGGGTATGCGCCGACGACGGCGATTTTCCCGTCGATCCGTTTGCGCGCGAAGGCGCGCTCGGCAATGCAGCCCCACGCTCGGCGTGGGGAACCGATCGCGAAAAGACGTCGTGGCCGCGGAGGCGGCCAATGGAAAATGCTTGCGCGGCGCGAGATCTTGTGGCGGCCGCCTGCGCGGCCGCCGATCGGGCGCGCGCGATAACCCCGCGCCGAGCGCGGGGCTGCACTGT
>DATART010000081.1:0-10717 GCA_036264035.1 Thermoanaerobaculia bacterium
CAGCATGGACTTCGTCGCCGTCGCCGACAGCAAGATCATGTGCATCATCGTCGGCCAGAACGGAGTGGTGGTAAACAAGATCATCGAGACGCGGCAGCCGTTCACGCGCGATGAGCTGCAGAACATCTCGCGCTACATCACCATCGAGTTCGCCGGCCTCACGCTCGACAACATCCGCCGGCGCCTCATCCGCATGACCGAGGAGGAGCGGGCGAAGCACGATGCGATGCTGCAGAAGACCATCTCCCTCGGCATCGAAGCAGTGAACGACGTCTCGCCGCTCGAACACGAGCTGTACGTCGAAGGCGCCGCATCCATCCTCACCAAGCCCGAATTCTCCGACGCCATCTCCATGCGCAAGACCTTCCTCGCGCTCCAGGAGAAAGAGAAACTGGTCGAGATCTTGAACTCGTGTCTCTCTGAAGAAGGATTGCAAATCCTGATCGGCTCGGAGAGCAACTTTACGCAGATTTACAACTTCAGCATCGTGGCGCGGCGCTACGGAACGCAGGCCGCACCGCTGGGAATGGTCGGCATCATCGGACCGATGCGCATGGAATACGCGCGCATGGCGCCGCTCGTCGATTACCTCGGCGTGGCACTCAGCCGCAAGATTGAAGAGGAACAGGAGCAACCGCAGTGAACGAAAACGAAAATGACGCGAACGATGACGCCTACGTCATCGAAGACACCGGCGAATCGGTCTCCGACATCGAGCAGGAGATGGAAGCCACCGCCCAGGAAGCTGTTTCCGGAGCGCCTGCTGCCACCGCGCAGAACGAAGACTTCCGCGACCGCTACATGCGCACGCTGGCCGACTTCGAAAACTTTCGCAAACGCGGCGAGCGCGAGAAAGCCGACTTTCAGCGATACGCCCTCGGCTCCGTGATTCGAGACCTGCTTCCCGTCCTCGATAACTTCGACCGTGCCCTCGAACACGCGGAAGAAGGCGACGAGTTTCACAAAGGGGTCGCGCTCATTTACAAACAGCTCTTCGACGTCCTGCAGCGGCACGGATTGAAACCGATCGCCGAGTCCGGAGTCCGCTTCGATCCGAACTTCCACGAGGCCGTCATTCGCGAGGAAGATCCCTCGGTGCCGTCGCACACCGTCACCGCCGTCCTCCAGAAAGGCTATTTCCTCCACGACCGTCTCCTGCGTCCGGCCATGGTCAAGGTCGCCGTCGGCGGGCCGGAGGAGAATGGATCCTCAGGCAACTAACGCATGCCGAAAGTCATCGGAATCGATCTCGGGACGACCAACTCCTGCGTCGCCGTCGTCGACGTCGCCACGCCGCAGGTGATGCCGAACCGGGAAGGGAGCCGTACGACACCGTCGGTGATCGGCTTCACCGAGGATGGCGACCGGTTGGTCGGCCAGATCGCGAAGCGACAGGCGATCACGAATCCGTTCAACACCGTCTTCGCCATCAAGCGCCTCATCGGCAGAAAGTACGATTCGAGCGAAGTCGCGCGCGCGAAGCAGATCCTTCCGTATCAAATCGTCCCCGCCGGCAACGGTGACATGAAGGTGAAAATCCGCGATCGCGAATATTCACCCGAGGAGATTTCCGCATTCGTGCTGATGGAGATCAAAGCATTCGCGGAAGAGTTCCTCGGCGAGCCGGTCACCGAAGCGATCATCACCGTCCCCGCCTACTTCAACGACAGCCAGCGCCAGGCCACGCGCGACGCCGGCAAGATCGCCGGACTGGAAGTGCTGCGCATCATCAACGAGCCGACCGCGGCCGCGCTGGCGTACGGACTCGATCACAAACAAAACCAGCTCATCGCCGTCTACGATCTCGGCGGCGGCACGTTCGACATCTCCATCCTCAAGCTCGAAGACGGGCTTTTCGAAGTGCTCTCCACCTCCGGCGACACCTACCTCGGCGGTGAGGATTTCGACAAGCGCATCATCGACTGGCTCATCGAAGGCTTTCAGCGCGACACCGGCATCAGCCTGGCCGAGGATCGCATGGCGCTGCAACGCCTGAAGGAAGCCGCGGAAAAAGCCAAACACGAGTTGTCCGTTTCCGACGAGTCGCGCGTCACGCTACCGTTCATTTCCGCCGATGCGTCGGGTCCGAAGCACCTGAACAGTGTTCTCACGCGCCGCGAGTTCGAGAAGATGGTCGAGGACCTGATCCAGAAGACGATCGATCCGGTCAACGACGCGCTGAAGCAGGCGGGCTTGACGCCGAAAGACATCGACGAAGTCGTTCTCGTCGGCGGCCAGACGCGCATGCCGCGCGTCGTCGAAGCGGTGCAGCAGGCGTTCGGCAAGGAACCGAACCGCAACATCAATCCAGACGAAGTCGTCGCCGTCGGCGCCGCGGTGCAGGCCGGCATCCTGCGCGGCGATATCAAAGACATGATCCTGCTCGACGTCACGCCGCTGTCTCTCGGCGTTGAGACTCACGGCGGCGTCTTCACGAAAGTGATCGAGCGCAATGCGACGATTCCGACGAAAAACTCGCTCATCTTCACAACGGTCGCCGATCACCAGAACAAAGTGGCGGTGCACGTGCTGCAGGGCGAGCGCGAATTCGCGCGCGACAACAAGTCGCTCGGCAAATTCGACCTCGTCGGCATCCCGCCCGCGCCGCGCGGCGTCCCGCAGATCGAGGTCACGTTCTCGATCGATTCGAACGGCATCGTCAGCGTCACCGCGCGCGATCAGGCCACCGGGCAGTCGACCGGCGTGCAGATCAATCCCGCCGGCGGCCTGTCGCAGGACGAGATCGACCGCCTCGTCAACGAGGCCGCCGAGCACTCCCGCATCGATGCCTCGCGCCGCGAAACGCGCATGCTGCAAAACAAGCTCGAAGGGATGATTTACACGAACGACAAGGTCTTCCGCGAGTTCGGCAAGATGCTGAGCGACGAAGACCGCGAGAAAGTCCAGAAGTGCATTGCAAGAGCAAAAGAGTCGGCAACGGCCGAGGAGAAACAGCGCCTGAACGACGCCATCTTCGAACTGCAATCGGCGTCGCGCATCCTGACCAGCGTGATGCTTTACAACCCAATGAAAATGAACATCCCGGGCGACGCCCCGTAACGAATGACGAATGGCTACGACTGAAAAACGCGATTACTACGAAATCCTCGGGCTGGCCCGCGAGGCCACTGTCGACGACATCAAGAAGGCGTACCGCCGCCTCGCGGTGAAGTACCACCCCGACAAGAATCCCGGCGATGCCGATGCCGAGGAGAAATTCAAGGAAGCCGCGGAAGCGTATGGCGTGCTTTCCGATGATGAAAAGCGCGCGCGCTACGACCGCTTCGGACATCAGGGCGTCGGCGGAGGCGGCTTCGATCCCAATCAATTCGCCGACTTCGGCGACATCCTCGGCGATCTGTTCGGCTTCGGCGACTTCTTCGGCACCGGCCGCCGCCGCTCCTCACGCGCCGCGCGCGGCAACGATCTCCGCTACGACCTGACGCTCGAGTTCGAGGAAGCCGTCTTCGGCAAGGACATCACCATCGACGTCCCGCGCGTCGCCACATGCGAAACCTGCAAAGGCAGCGGCGCGAAACCGGGCACGCAGCCGGTCACCTGCAGCGGCTGCGGCGGTCGCGGCCAGGTCCGCTATTCACAGGGCTTCTTCGCCGTGGCCCGCACCTGTCCGCAGTGCGGCGGCGCCGGAAAAGTGATCAAGGATCCCTGCGCGAAGTGCGACGGCGCCGGCCGCGTGCGCGAGGAGAAGACGATCTCCGTGAAGGTTCCCGCGGGCGTCGACGACGGCTCGAGGCTGCGCGTCGCCGGCGAAGGCGAAGCCGGTTTCAACGGCGGTCCGCCCGGCGATCTCTATGTCTTCATCACCGTCCACGAGCACGCGAAGTTCACGCGCCGCGATTACGACATCCACTCCGAACAGACGATCTCGTTCACGCAAGCCGCCCTCGGCGCCGAAGTGCAAACCGACACGATCGACGGCCTCGAGTCGCTGCGCATTCCGCCCGGCACACAACCCAGCCAGGTCTTCCGCCTGCGCGGCAAAGGCGTCCAGTTCCTCCAAGGCCCCGGCCGCGGCGATCAGTACGTCCACGTGACGGTGCGCATCCCGACAACGCTCGATGACGCGCAACGCGATCTGTTGACCCGCTACGCCGTCGCCGAGGGCGAGACGCCGCTACAGGACAAGGGAGTCTTCGGCAAGGTGAAGGACTTTTTTACAACGCCGTAAACGTATACTAGTCAGCATGATCAGAAATCGCACCGCCGCACTTCCAGGACATTGGGCACTGCAAGATGCGAAAGCTCGCTTCAGCGAGGTTGTGCGGAAGGCCAAGACTGAGGGTCCGCAGCGGATCACCGTGCATGGCTCCGAAGAGGTCGTCGTTGTCTCTGTTGAGGAGTATAGGCGCATCAAGGGCGAACCGACTGGCCAGGTTCTCATCGACTTGATGCAGAACTCACCGTTGAGAGACATCGAGTTCGAGCATCCACCTACGCCGGCAATTAGTCGACGTGTGAAGTTGTGAGTGGCTGGCTACTCGATACGAACGTCCTTGCAGAGCTACGGCGCGCGAGACCGAATGCGCGCGTTGCACGATTCGTATCGACTCGACCATTCGCCCGTCTTTATGTCAGCGTCGTCACTCTCGCCGAGATACGGTTTGGCATCGAGACCGCGGTGGACATTGGGCGGCGATTGGAAGTGACGGAGTGGCTCGCGAAGCAGGTACGGCCCATGTTCGAAAATCGCGTTCTCGATATCACGGAAGACATCTTGCTGATTTGGCGACTTCTCGTTGAGAAGGGGCGGAAGACCGGCCACACGTTCTCGCAGGCCGACCTCATGATCGCGGCGACTGCCCGACATCATGGGCTGACGATCGTGTCTCGCGATACGCGTGAATACGAAGCCGCCGATGTGCCGGTCGTGAATCCGTGGTCATCCTGACGGCCAGCGACACGTAGCACGCTAGAATGCGCGGCCTGTGGCGGACCTGACGTTTTCTCAATGGCGGCCGCATCCGTGGCATGGCCTCAGCGCGGGCGCCGATGCTCCTCGCGTCGTCAATGCGTACATCGAGATCACGCCCTTCGATCTGATCAAGTACGAGGTCGACAAAGCGTCGGGATACCTTCGCGTCGACCGGCCGCAGCGAACGTCGTCGCAGCCGCCGGCGTTGTACGGATTCATTCCGCGCACGTACTGCGGTGCGCGCGTGGCGGCGCTGACGCCGGTGACGAAACGCGGCGACGGCGATCCGCTCGACATCTGCGTTCTCAGTGAACGGCCGATTGCGAAGTCGGAGATCCTCCTCTCCGCGCGCGTCATCGGCGGATTGCAACTCGTCGACCGAGACGAAGCCGACGACAAGATCATCGCCGTGCTGCAGGGCGATTACGTCTGGGGCGACGCGCAGGATCTCAGCGACGTGCCGACGGTGCTCGTGGAGCGGCTCGAACACTACTTCTCTACGTACAAACTCGTCCCCGGCGAACCCGCGCGCATCCGCATCTCGGGCTCGTACGGCTACACGCATGCCGCGAACGTCGTGCAGGCGGCGATGGAAGATTACGGCGAGCTTTTCGGCGCACACGCGTGAAGGACTTCATCCTCGAAATCTCCTTCGATGCGCGCGACACGGCGCTCGAAGAGCTTGTCCAGTCGCGGCTCTACCTGACGCCATCGACCGGCAGCTCGTCGTCCGAGGCGAACGGCACGACGACGATTTCTGCGTACTTTGATAATGCGGAGCAGCGTGATGCAACGGCACGCGACTTCGGCGGAATTGCCGGAATCGAATTGCACGCCGACGATCGCGAGCGCATCGACTGGCTCGATCGCTATCAACAATCGCTCGAACCGCTGTCCATCGGCGAGCACTTCATCGTCGCGCCCGATGCGACGCTGATCCCGCACGATACTCGCCGTCGCGCGCTCGTCGTTCCGCAGGAGCAAGCCTTCGGAACCGGCTCGCACGAAACGACCTCGCTCTGCATCGAGATCCTGGAGACGCTCGACGTTGCCGGCAAACCCGGCCTCGACGTCGGCGCCGGCAGCGGCATCCTCGCATTGGCCATGTGCCGCCTCGGCGCTGATCAAGTTATCGCGTTCGATAACGATGTGGATGCCTTCGCCGCGCTGCGCGACAACCGCGTGCGGAACGGCGTTGGTGACGCGCGCATGCCGATCTTCATCGGCGGCCTCGAAGCGCTCCGCGGCGGAGCGTTCGACGTCGTCACGATGAACATCATCCCCGAGGTTATCATCCCGCTCCTCGGCGAGGTGAAGCGGCATGTGGCCGGATCGCTGATCCTCAGCGGCATCCTGATCATCAAGCGCGATGACGTCGTCCGCGCCTGTGCCAGGCACGGCCTCGAACTCGTCGAAGAACGTAACAAAGGCGAGTGGTGGGCGGGGAGGTTTACACTACGCCCGCTATGAACCAGATCAGCGATCGTCTGCGTGGCCTCGTGCAGTCCGACATCCGCCGCATGTCCCGCGAGTGCGAGCGGGTCGAAGGCATTAACCTCGGGCAGGGAATCTGCGATCTCCCAACGCTTCCGGAGCTGATCGACGGCGCCTGCGACGCCATCCGCGCGAACAAGGCGACCTACTCGAAATTCGAAGGGATCGATGTCCTTCGCGAACGGATCGCCCGGAAAGTCGAGCGTCACAACGGATTCACTGCCGATCCTGCGAAAGAGATCGTGGTCACGGTCGGATCGAGCGGCGGCTTCCTCGCCGCGGCCATGGCCACGCTGAACGTCGGCGATGAGGTGATCCTCTTCGAGCCGTACTACGGATACCACCTGAACACCTTCAAAGTCCTCGGCTTCGAAACGAAATTCGTTCCGCTCAAAGCGCCCGACTGGACCATCGACTTCGACCTTCTTCGCGCGGCCTTCACACCGAAGACGAAGGCGATCGTCGTCTGCACGCCATCGAATCCGTCGGGGAAAATGTTCACGCGCGATGAGCTGGAAAAGATCGGCGCGCTCTGCCGCGAATTCGGCGCCTGGATCTTCACGGACGAGATCTACGAGTACATCGTCTACGACGGCCACAAACACGTGTCGGTCGCCTCGATCCCATCGTGCCGCGATCTGGCCATCACGATCAGCGGATTCTCGAAGACGTTTTCGATCACCGGCTGGCGCGTCGGCTACGTGATTGCCGATGAACGAGTGGCCGGTCCGATCGGTCTCATGAACGATCTCTTCGCCATCTGTGCGCCCACTCCGCTGCAATGGGGCGTCGCGAGAGCGCTTGAAATCGGCGACGAGTACTACGCGAACATGGCCTCCGACTATCAAAAGAAGCGCGACATGCTCGCCGATGCGCTCACCGACGCCGGCTTCAAACCGTCGATTCCGCAAGGCGCGTACTACATGCTCGCGCAGATTCCGGACGAGTTCCGCGACGACAAGGAGGCGGCCAACGCACTGCTCGAAACGACGCGCGTAGCATCGGTCCCCGGCTCCGCGTTCTTCGTCTCCGAAGCGGGAAAAAGGATGCTGCGATTCTGCTTCGCGAAGGATTTCGATTCGCTAGCCGAGGCCTGCAAGCGTTTGCGCGCGTTCAGACCGGCTGCGGTGTCAACGTAGCGCCGTCGAGCCAACGGCGCTACGGGATGACGCTTACTTCGAAACTACCGTCGCCGTCACCACCACGATCAGCGCCTTGTCGCCCATCGTCGTCGTGCCGATGACCACCTTCTCGTTCTGACGGACCGACACCGGCGTCTCGAAGCCGACCGACTGATACTGCGTCGGGTTCGCGCCGCCGATATTGATCGGGACGCGCATCGAGAAGTCGAAGCTCTCGATGTCGATCGATGGCTTATCGCCGCTGGTCGACGTGATGCGCCGCAGCCGGTAGTTGTAGAGAATCGGCTGCCCTTCCTTGACCGTCATGCCGAGAAGTGTCGGCTCGGCGACGCCGGAACCATTGAGGCCATTGCCCGGTTTCGTGCGCTGCACGCTCGCGGTCATCAGTCCGTAGTGCGCGTAGCGGAGAGTCGACTCGAGTTGCTTGACGACCGGCGCCAACTCCTCCGGCACACTAGCCGCGCCGGGCAAGGCCGTCTTCGAACCGATGAGCACCGAAATCTTCATCTCGATGTCAGGCGTGTTCGCGAGCGGCTGATCGAGCCGGGCGATGGCACCTTCGATTGCCGCGACATTCTCCGGATAGTCGCGCACCGTGATCGTGTGCATGTCGTTGTTGACGCTGAGCGCCGATCCTTTGAAGCCGCTGCCGAGAAGCTTGACCGACGAGGCGATCTGCCGCGCATCCTGGTTCCGCACCTCGAAGACCTTGCTGCGAAACTCGCGGACGGTGTTGTACTCCTCGGCCCCGGGCGCCGGCGTCTTCTCCTGCGCCAGCGCCGTGGCGGCGACGAAAAACGCGGCGATGATGATGGTGATCCGTTTCATGATTTGCCTCCTGTTGTTGTCGATGGGGTCTGGCTCGCGATCCAGATGATGCGGACGTCGGGATCCGAAGTCCGGAATTCAACGCGGATGTTCTGTTGGACCGATGACGCGTACTGCGCACGCGGATGCGTCGCACGGCGATGCCGCGGACGGTGTGCAACGACGCGCGTGATCGGGGCCGGAGCGGCCGCCGCGACTGCGATCGGCGGCTTGGTCACGATCGGTTTCGCGGCAATTACGGGCGCCGCCGGCCGGCGTACGAAGGCAACTCCGATCGCGATCACCACCGCCGCCGCGAATGCGAACCGCATGACGATCGGAAAGAAAGACTTCCGCGCCGCGATCGTGGTCATCACGTTCTGCCGAATGGCCGCGAAATCGTCGTCGCTCAACGGCTGCGTCGATCGGAACTCGTTCATCTTCATCGCGCACCTCCGCGCCACGCTTCGATCCAGACGCGCAACTTCGCGCGCGCCTTGCTCACCTGCACCCGCACCGTCGCGGGGGAACTGCCGAGAATTGCCGCGACTTCTTCGGTGGACAACTCTTCGACTTCGCGCAGGATTACGGCAAGCCGCTCCTTCGCCGGCAGCGCATCGATGGCGCGCGTCAGCAGCGCGGCGTCATCGTTCGCGGCAATCGTGTCGTCCGCCGGCCGATGATTGCTCGCGATCGACAGCGCCTGATCGAACGGCGCGAAGATCCAGCGCCGCCTGCGGCGCTTCTCGATGTCGCGGCAAACGTTCACGGCGATTCGAAACAGCCAGCCGAAGAAATCGAGCTGTTCATCAAAGCGGCGAAGATGACGAAACACGCGCAGGAATGTCTCCTGCGTCGCCTCCTTCACCTCTTCGCCATCGCCGAGGATGCGCCAGGCCAGAAGGGAAACGCGGCGTTCGGATGCGAGCATGATCTCCTCGAACGCCCGCTCGTCGCCGTCGCGCGCCGCGCGGATGACCGCGAGGAGCGCCGGCGACGTTGCCGATGTCCGCGCCGTTGTTGCTTCGATCTGATCTGCGAACAGCGCCTCGGCGGTCATCTTCGTGCGTTCTCAAACAACCTCTACTCGGCAAGCGAGGAGATCGTTTATTGAGACGCGGCGTGTCAGCACTCGGTGTCTTTACGCTGTCATCCTGAGCCGCCGGAGCCACGTAGCGCGAAGCGCGAAGTGGCGGAGGACGGTCGAAGGATCCCCGCCTGGTAACCCGCTTGAAATCGCGCCGTTTGCTAACCCCCCACCCAACCGGGGTTAACAGCCGGGGATCCTTCGGCGCGCTTTACCCCTCCGGGGTGCCGCCGCCTCAGGATGACAGCGCGGTACACGACGGTGGCAGATTTACTTCTTTGCGTGCGCCGCGTCGAGATCCGCCAGCACATCCTCCGCGTGGCGTTTCGTGTCGACTTTTTTCCAGATCTTCTTGATGCGGCCGTCCGGCCCGATCCAGAACGTAGTGCGGGCTACGCCCCAATAGCGCTTGCCGTACATGTTCTTCTCTTTCCAGACGCCGTACATCTTCGCCACGTCGGCGGTCGGATCGGAGAGCAGCGGGAAATTCAGTTCGTACTTGCCGCGGAACTTGTCGTGGCTTTCGAGGGAGTCAGCGGAAACGCCGAGGACCACCGCGTGCGCTTTGGAGATGTCGGATTCATGATCGCGGAAGTTGCAAGCCTCGGCGGTGCAACCCGGCGTGTCATCCTTCGGATAGAAATAGAGGATCACGTCCTTGCCGCGATTCTCCTTCAGCGTCATGTCCTTGCCGCGCGTCGACGGCAATTTGAAATCGGGAGCCATGTCGCCGACTTTCGGCTCGTAGAAGTCTTGCATGTCGGTTTCCTTTTTATCCGCAGATGACGCGGTGTACTCAGATAGAAAATCAGCTCTCATCTGTGGATGTCTGCGTCATCTGCGGATCAGTTTGTAACGCCGCTCCCGAACAGCACCTTCTCAGCGACGAGAACCGCGTTCAGTGCGGAGCTGCGGCGGAGATTATCGCAGACGGCCCAGACCCAGAAACCGCCGCGGATGGAGGCGTCGGCGCGCACCTCGGCGATGAGAACTTCGTCCTTCCCCGCCGCGTCGATCGTGCCGAATGCCTGGTCGCCCTCGGCGAACTCGATGGCCGCATTCGCGCGCAACGTAGCCGTGATCCGCTCCACGTCGAGCGTCTCTTTCGTCTTGAGAAACAGCGAAAACGTGTGGCCGTGAAAGATCGTCCCCTGCGTGATCAGCAGCGCCAGTTGCGCATCGGGATCGGTGAGTGCACGGATTTGAGTCGTGACGAATTCTTCGTTGCGTTCGGGCGCCGGATAGAGGTTGAAG
>DATART010000131.1:0-9235 GCA_036264035.1 Thermoanaerobaculia bacterium
CGAGGGGCTGACGCGAAATCGCCAGAGCCGCTCGCGTTGCATGCGTGGAGCTGACGCGATATCGCCAAAGCCGCTCGCGTTGCAGGCGAGGGCCTGACGCGAAATCGCCAGAGCCGCTCGCGTTGCATGCGAGGCGCTGACGCGATATCGCGAGAGCCGCTCGCGTTGCATGCGAGGGGCTGACGCGAAATCGACAGAGCCGCTCGCGTTGCATGGTGGCGCTGACGCGATACCGCGAGAGCCGCTCGCGTTGTATGCGACGGCCTCACGCGAAATGGCGAGAGCCGCTCGCGTTGCTGCGTGGAGCTGACGCGATATCGCGAGAGCCGCTCGCGTTGCATGCGTGGAGCTGACGCGAAATCGCCAGAGCCGCTCGCGTTGCATGCGTGGGGCTGACGCGAAATCGCCAGAACCGCTCGCGTTGCATGCGACGGCCTCACGCGAAATGGCGAGAGCCAATCGCGTTGCATGCGTGGCGCTGACGCGATATCGCGGGGGCGTCCCGCCCGCTTTTGAAGTCGACCTCGGTGTGGTTTCACAAGCGGGCAAGATGCCCGCGTTCTCAGGCGTCTGTGCCACAATCCGCGCCCGATGCCCGCACGCCTCATTCTTGAAGATGGAACTGTGTACGACGGCGAGGCGTTCGGCGCCACGGCCAACTCGATCGGCGAGGTCGTTTTCAATACCTCGCTGACCGGATATCAGGAAATCGCCACCGATCCTTCGTATCGATTTCAGATCGTGGTGATGACGTATCCGCACATCGGAAACTATGGGATCGCGGCCGCAGTCGCGCAGAACGAGCAGGCGCAGGTGGCCGGCTTCGTCGTGCGCGACGCGATCGCCGAACCGTCGAACGCGCTCTCGGAGATGCCGCTGGCTGAGTACTTTGAGCGCAACGGCATCTCGGCGATCCAGGGCGTCGACACGCGCGCGCTGACGCGCCACATCCGCAACCTGGGCGCGATGCGCGGCATGATCACGAGCGAGAATGAACGCGGCGTCGAGTCGATCGTCGACGAGATCCGCCGTGCGCCGTCGATGAGCGGACTCGACCTCGTCCAGCGCGTCACGGCCCTTCGTCCATACACCTTCGACGAACCGCCGGCGAATCCGAAACGGCGCATCGCGCTCTACGACTTCGGTGTCAAGCGCGACATCCTCCGCCATCTTTCGCAGGAAGGTTGCGAGGTGACCGTCTATCCGGCCACGACACATGCCGACGAAATTCTGGCGCAGCGATTCGACGGCGTGATGCTTTCGAACGGTCCGGGCGATCCGGAACCGGTGACGTACGCGCAGGAGAACATCCGCCACCTCATCGGCAAGCTCCCGATCTTCGGCATCTGCCTCGGGCACCAACTCCTCGGCCTCGCGCTCGGCGGGCGCACGTACAAGCTGAAGTTCGGACATCGCGGCGGCAATCATCCAGTCAAGGATCTGCGCAGCGGACGCGTCGAGATCACCGCGCAGAATCATGGCTTTGCCGTTGATCCCGATTCGCTGAACGCGAACGACGTCGAGCACACGCACATCAATCTCAACGACCAGACGCTGGAAGGCTTTCGCCACAAAACCGAGCCGGTGCTCGCCGTCCAGTACCACCCCGAGGCGGCGCCGGGACCGCATGACTCGTTCCACCTGTTCGGCGAGTTCATGAACATGATCGACGAGTGGAAGTGATGCTCGCGCTTCTTCTCGCATTGCTGTCGGTTGCCGTCCCGCCGAAGCCGGCCACGTACGTCACGGACAAAGCGGGCGTGCTTGACGCGGCGAGAGTTCATGCGCTCAACGAAAAGCTGGCGCAGTTCGAGCGCGATTCGTCGAATCAGGTACTCGTTTACGTCGATCGCGATGTGCCGACAGATTCGACGAGCGAGCAGTTCGCAAACGATGCGATGCATCAATGGGGCGTCGGCCAGAAGGGGAAGGACAACGGCGCCGTCCTCTTCCTCTTCACCGGCGCCCGCAAGATGCGCATCGAAGTCGGCTACGGACTGGAAGGCGTGCTGACCGACGCGAAGTCGAAGGAGATCACGAGCACGATCATCAAGCCGCGCCTGAAGGCTGGCGACTACAACGGCGCAGTGGAGCAGGGCGCGGACGCCATGCTGGCAGTGATTCGCGGCGAGGCTTTGAAGGGAAGCGGGAAAACGGTGTCGGAGAGACGGCCGAAGCAGGTCGCGATGCCGCTGCTCGGATGCGGTCTCCTTTTCGGTGCGCTGGCTCTCATCGTGATAGCGATCATCGTCAAGGCGCGCCGGCGTGGTGGCATCCCGCGAACGTACGATCCAAACACGAGTGGCGTGGGCACCTCGTCATGGGCATCGTCATCGTCGTCCGCAGATTCGTTCTCCGCCACGTCGTCCTCTGATTCATTCTCGGATTCGTCGTCGTCCTCGGATTCGAGTTTCGACGGTGGCGGCGGCGATTCCGGCGGCGGCGGCGCGAGCGACTCGTGGTAGCGGGTGACCGCTCTCGGGACAGCGGCGAAGCCGCGCGAAAGCCGCTGAAGGCGGCTCGTACGGTAGCCGGTGGTCCGAGCGAAGCGAGCGACCACCGGATAACGTCACGATCGGGAGTTCGACCGCGGACGGGGTCGCGTACCAAATACCAAGCGGCGTGAATTCTCTCCGTGACCCCTGCCGGGGTCGGGTAAAAATCGTCGCGGGTTTACCGGGGGTCGCTCGCTTCGCTCGGACCACCGGCTACCTTACGTGACGCCTCCGGCGTCGGCGTTTAGGCGTCAGCTATGCGCATCAGTCCAGCGCGATGATGCCGTCGCGCCAGAGCTTGTAGAAGATCAGCATCGCGTCCGGCTCGCGGATCGGGCTGATTTTGATCAGCGATCCGAGGTCCCACTGGCCGTTGATGCGCGAGAGCATGAAGCCCTCGTTCGGCGTGAAATTCATTTGCGTGATTTCGTCCAACGCTTTGGCGACGCGCGGCACTTTTGAATCGTGCAGACCTTGACCGCGCAGATCGGAGAGGATGGCGGCCTCGGCACCTTTGATCGCGCTCCGGACGCGCTGATGATTCGGGTCGAGGTTCTCCGCCGCTTTCAGCAGCCGTTGCGCCTTCTCGTACTCGCGGCCGCGTAGCGACTGTTGTGCCCGCGCGATCAGCGAAACGATCTCGTCATCCTCGGTGAAATCGTCGACCGTCGCGCGCTCCTGGTCGGCGCTCGCGGCCGGAAGCATCACGATCGTCGGATCGGTCAGCTTCACGTAGCCTTCGCGTGTCAGGTGAAAGATCGTCGACGCGACGTTAAACGATGACGAACGGCTTTCGAGCACCAGCTCCGCAAGCGAACGGCGGCCGTCGATGGCGTTGACAACCATTCGCTGCGCATCGTCATCGAGCTCTTCCGGCGGAAGCTCCTTCACGAGCGACGGCACCAATCCCTCGTGGCCGATGAGCGTGTGGATGCGGTTCCACTCGTCCACGCGCCGCGTCCCTTCCATGATCAGGCCGGTGACGTCGACCTGCAGCGGAATCATCTCCATCTGCGGCAGCTCGTCGTCGACGAACTGGAAATCACCCTCGTTCCAGAGAAAGATGTCGTAGATCTCTTCCTCCGCTTTCAGTCGCATCAAGCGCTGCAGATCCTCCTCGTTGATGACGTCGATCATCACGAGGATTTTTCCGAGGAGGATGCGCGACTGTGCCTGCACTTCCATCGCCTTCATCAGCTCCGGCTCGGTGATGTAGCCGTGGCTCATGAGGAACTGGCCGAGGTATTCGCGCGGGTCGTTCGACGCGGAGGAGATGACGCGGCCGTTGCGGAAGAAGATCTTCTTCTCCGTCCCCTTGTTCACGACGCAGAGCGTGCCCGTTTTCTGCCCGAGGCTGAGCCACTGGAGCAGATCGCCCGGAAGCATCGTTTTCAGATTGCCGCTGACGCTCATGATTGGAAGGGTGCGGAAAAAGGGGGTGAATTATACGGGCCGCTGGATTGCGCCCGCTATCATTGCCTGCAATGCCTGATGACAAACTTTTTTTCGACGTGGACGATCTCGACGCGCGCAAGTTCGATGCCGCAACCGACCTCGGCGAGCCGGGCGCGTTTCCGTTCACCCGCGGCCCGCAACGTTCGATGTACCAGGGCAAGTTGTGGACGATGCGCCAGTACGCGGGATTCTCGACCGCCGCGGAGTCGAACAAGCGCTATCGCTATCTGCTCGAGCGCGGGACGACGGGACTCTCGGTGGCGTTCGATCTGCCGACACAGATCGGGATGGATTCGGACGATTCACGCGCTCGCGGCGAAGTCGGCAATGTCGGCGTCGCAATCGATTCGATCGAGGACATGGAGCTGCTGTTCGACAGCATCCCGCTCGACCGCGTCTCGATCTCGATGACTATCAACGCGCCGGCGTCGATCCTGCTGGCGCTGCTGCTCGTCGTCGCCGAGCGGCGCGGAATCGCGTGGACGAAGCTCGCCGGCACGATCCAGAACGACATCCTGAAAGAGTATGCGGCGCGAGGGACGTACATTTTTCCACCCGCGCCATCGCTGCGCATCGTGACCGACATCTTCGAGTTCTGCGCGAAGGAGGTGCCGCGCTGGAACACGATCTCCGTGTCCGGCTATCACATCCGCGAGGCCGGCTCGACGGCGGTGCAGGAGGTAGCGTTCACGCTCGCGAACGGTTTGCAGTACGTGCAGGCAGCCGTCGAGCGCGGACTCGACGTCGATGCCTTCGCGCCGCGCATGTCGTTTTTCTTCAACGCTCACAACGATTTTCTGGAAGAGGTGGCGAAGTTCCGCGCGGCGCGCAAGCTGTGGGCGCAGTTGATGCGCGAGCGCTACACGCCGAAAGACCCAAAATCGCTGGCGCTGCGCTTCCACGCCCAGACCGCCGGTTCGACGCTGACCGCGCAGCAGCCGGAGAACAACGTCGTCCGCGTCGCCTACCAGGCGATGGCCGCGGTGCTGGGCGGCTGCCAGTCGCTGCACACGAATTCGCGCGATGAAGCGCTGGCGCTGCCAACGGAGGAGTCGGCGAAGATCGCTCTGCGAACACAGCAGGTCCTCGCGCACGAAACCGGCGTGCCGCGGTACGCCGATCCGCTGGCCGGCTCCTACGAGATCGAATCGCTGACCCTCGACATCGAGCGCGAAGCGCGCGCGCTGATCGAACGCATCGACGCGATGGGCGGCGCGCGCGAGGCGATCGAATCGGGATTCGTGCAACACGAGATCGGCGAGTCCGCGTACCTGGCGCAACGCGCGCTCGAAGAGAAGCGCGCGATCGTAGTCGGCGTAAACGACTTCGTCGACGACGGCTCGGCCACGTTACCGATCATGTCGATCGACGAATCGGTCGAGCGCGATCAGGTGTCGCGCCTTCGCGCGTTCCGAGCTTCCCGCTCCGGCGACGTCGCCGCCGCACTCTCATCGCTCGATGCCGCCGCACGGGAGAACCGCAACCTCATGCCGTTCATCGTGGAGTGTGTGCGGCAGAGCTGCACGGTGGGGGAGATCGTGGGGAAGTTGAAAGAGACGTTCGGTGAGCACAAGGACCAAGGCTTTTGATCCGCAGATTTACGCAGATGTCCGCAGATTAAAGCGCTTTTCAATCTGCGTAAATCTGCGTAATCTGCGGATTGGATCTTTTTGAAGCAATGAGCAACAAGATCAACATCAGCGATGCCAAGACAGAGTTCTCCAAGCTCGTAGCGCAAGCCGAGGCGGGGGAGGAGATCATCATCACCCGAGCAGGCCGTCCCGCAGCGAAGCTGGTTCCCTTTCGCTCGACAGCCGTCAAGCGGAAGCCAGGTCGCATGCGCGGGCGCATCCGTCTTGGCCGCGACTTCGACGCGTCGCTTCCGCCCGGTATGTTCGAAAACGATTGATGCGTCTGCTGCTCGATACTTACATCCTTCTTTGGTGGGTTATGGGCGACCGGCGGTTGCCAAAAGATCTGGCCGACATACGTTCCCGAGGTTACCTCGCTGAGTGGCGCATCCGTTGGACGTCTTCACGGTAAATGAAATTTCTTCTGAGCAGTTACATCGTTTTCTATGTCCTGTTCGGCTCAGCGGTCTTTGCGGCAAAGTTTATTCTTCTCAACCAAGAGGAACCGCGGAGCAGTAGTAGATGGGAACCCGCGCTTGACCTTGTGCTTCTCGCGATCGGTCTCATCGGCATGCTGTTGTTATTGTTGGATTACGGCTCTTTGCAGGTCAGAACGGTCTGGAAGTTTGTGAGCGTCGCCCTCGTCGCTACGCAACTCGGTCTAAATCTTTCTGGACGTTCGAAATATCTCGCAGACTCGACGACTGTTGAAAATGTTCACGTTGGCTTGGCTGATCTCGGCGTTCTTCTCTTCCTCATGCCATCTCTCGGCCTAAACCTAGCGTACGAGTTCCAAACGTAGGCCAACCGCCGTTTAACTCGTTGCGGCACGGACGCAAGCTGGCGCGCTGCTTGTCAACCTGCGGGACTACTCCAACCCGACCTTCCCCCTAACCTTCAACTCCAGCGCGTTCATCTCGCCACTGTCGGTTTCGTGATCGTAGCCGAGGGCGTGGAGGATTCCGTGGAGGATCAGGTAGCGGACTTCGGTCGCCAGTGAGTGCTTCTGATCGGTGGCCTGGCGGCGGGCCTGGTCGATGGAGATCACGATGTCGCCGAGGGGGCGGCCTTTGGCGTTAGGGTCGGCGTCGGAGTCGTCGGCGGGGAAGGTGAGGACGTCCGTCGTTTTGTTGTTTTTGCGGAACTTGCGGTTGAGGTTGCGCATCGCTTCGTCGTCGACGATGGCGATGGAGACTTCGTGGATGTTGTCGTCGACCCGCAGCGCGATCAGGACGCGGCGGACGAATTCGGCGATCTCGCGGCGGCTGAAGCGGGGGACGGCGGCGCCCGTGACTTCGACGTTCGTCAAGCCTTGTCCTGCTTTTCGCGCTCTTTGTCGGCGCGGTCGTAGGCCATGACGATGCGTTGGACGACGGGGTGGCGGACGACGTCGCGGTCGGAGAAGTCGAAGAACTTGATGCGGTCGATGTCGCCGAGGATCTGGCGGACGACGCGCAGTCCCGACTTGCTGCCGGTGGGGAGATCGACCTGCGTCACGTCGCCGGTGACGACCGCCTTCGCGCCGAAGCCGAGACGGGTCAGGAACATCTTCATCTGCTCGGGCGTGGTGTTCTGCGCTTCGTCGAGGATGATGAAGGCGTCGTTCAGCGTGCGGCCGCGCATGAAGGCGAGCGGCGCGATCTCGATGATGCTGCGCTCGATCAGTTTCTCCACTTTCTCGAAGCCGATGATGTCGTAGAGCGAGTCGTAGAGCGGGCGCAGGTACGGATTCACCTTCTCAGCGATGTCGCCGGGGAGGAAGCCGAGGCGCTCGCCCGCTTCGACGGCGGGACGGCAGAGGACGATGCGCTTCACGGACTTGTCGGCCAGCGCGCCGGCAGCGGCAGCGACGGCGAGGAAGGTCTTGCCGGTGCCGGCAGGACCGATGCCGAAGGTAATGTCGTTGTCCTGGATCGACTGCAGGTACATCTTCTGCGCGACGTTGCGCGGCGTGACGACGCGTCGCACCGAGGCCTGCACGGCGTCATCGGTGAAGAAGTCGACGATGCTCGCCTCGGGACGGTCGCGGAGCACGCGCATGCCGGTGTGGATGTCGGAGCGCTTGAGGGGATATCCCTGCTCGATGAGCTCCTGCATCTGCGCCAGCAGCTTCTCGACAGGAGCGACGTCGTCGGCCGCACCGGTTACGAAAATCTCGCCGCCGCGTGAGGAAATCTTGACCTTGAACTCGTCCTCGAGCATGCGCAGGTTTTCGTCGTGATTGCCGAAGAGCGTGTGAGTTCCTTCGTCGTCTAGTGTCAGTTCCATCTGTTCCTTTCGAAGTGGTCAGTGGCTAGTGGCCAGTGGTCAGGCAGAGGCAATCCTGACCACTGGCCACTGACCACTCAAAGACTTAATACCGCGCCATCGACGGCTCGATCTCGATCGCCCATCGGTCGATGCCGCCTGCGAGCGACAGCGCGTCGAATCCCTGTTGCGACAGCCACTGGCCCGCCATCATCGAGCGCATTCCGGCGTGGCAGTAGAGGACTACGGGCCGGTCCTTCGGGATCTCCTGCAAACGCTGTGGCAGCGAGTTCATCGGGATCAGCGTCGAGCCGTCGATCGCGCAGATGGCGGCTTCGCCTTCTTCGCGGACGTCGATGAGGGATGGCGGAGTGTCGCCGCCGAGGAGTTGCTGCAATTCGGTTGGAGTGATTTCGCGAATGCTCATGAGGTGAACAAGGTAATCCAGACTTCGCCGTATTCGGCGCGCCGGAGTGTTTTCAACGTTTTCGTTTCGATGGTGAATGGCTCGCTGCGGCGTTGATGCTCGATGGCAACGAGCGCGTCGTCATTGAGAATGTTGGACGTATCGATCGCGGCAAGGAGGTCGTCGTAGCGGCCGAACGAGTATGGCGGATCGGCGTAGATGACATCGAAGAACCGGCCGCGCAGGCGGGGGATTTCCGCGAAGACGTCGCCGGCGATCGCGGTGACCGGCGCATCCCACTCTTCGGCCAACTGTTTGATCGTGGCGACGCTCTTTCGGTCCTGCTCGATTGCCGTGGCCGAGGCGGCGCCGCGCGAGATCGCCTCGAATGCGAAAACGCCGCTGCCGGCGAAGAGATCGAGAAAGTGTGCGCCGTCGATCCGTGGAGCGGCGATGTTGAAGAAGGCCATCCGAGCGCGCTCGGACGTTGGACGCGTCTCCCGCGGCGGGACGGGGACGCGGCGCCCGCGCAAGGTGCCGGTGGTGACGCGCAGCGTGTTCAGCGGCTGGCCGCTCCCGGCGTTCCGATGAAGTAGTTGTAGAGATCTTTCACATCGACGTAGATCGTGGTCGGCTGACTGAGGCAGTGCAGCTCGACGATCCTGTCGTTCACCACGCGCACGACCTTGTAGATTTTCTTGTCGTCGCCGACGAGCTGGTCGCCCGCCTTCGGCATGTAGCCGGCGACGGTGTTGGTGACGGCGCGGTCCTGATAAATCGCGCGAAGCAGATCCTGCAGCGGGACGATCTGATCGGAGAGCGTTTTCGGCATGGTGGCCATCGGATCGAACTGGCGCTCGACGTAATGCTGCTGCGCGTCGTACGCCCGCAGCAGCGCATGGCGCGTGTCGCGCGGCTTGCTCAATTCGGAGTCGTGCACAGCAGCCAGCGCTGAGGCCGAAATCGTCTGGACGTAGCTCTTGAGCGCATCGTCGGGGAGG
>DATART010000142.1:0-6189 GCA_036264035.1 Thermoanaerobaculia bacterium
CGGGCGCCACGATCCTCTTCTTCGATCTCAACGACTTCAAAGGCATCAACGACCGCTACGGACATCAGACCGGCGATGACTGCCTCAAGCGATTCGCGCGCGTGCTGCAGACCAGCTTCCGTCCCGAGGATCACGTGATCCGTTATGCCGGCGACGAATTTGTCGTCATCGCGCCGTCGACCGACTCCGCGCAGATCCTCGCGCGCGTCGAGAGCGTGCGCGAACGGCTGAAATTCGAGCGCAGCGACGGACCTTCCATCAAATTCTCCGTCGGCCACGCCAACGTCCCCGTCGATGGCGACGCCGAGGCCGCGCTGCGGCAAGCGGATGAAGCGATGTATCGCCAGAAGGATGCGGGTGGCGGGCGGTTACGAACCGTGTGATGGTAATCTCGAGCGGTGAATTAGCGATGACCCGCGACGAGATCCTTCATTCGATCAGCGCAAACCGCGCGCGTCTGTCTGCGCTCGGTGTCGTTGAGCTCGCGCTTTTCGGGTCGCATGCCCGCGGGGACGCCGGACCTCATAGTGACGTCGACTTTCTGGTCGAGTTCTCGGAGAAGTCTTTCGACCGCTACATGGACCTGAAGGATTTCCTTCAAGAACTGCTCGGCAGAAAGGTCGATCTGGTCCTGAAGAGCGCGATCAAAACGCGGCTGCGCGAACGCATTCTCAGTGAGGCGGTCCGTGCGGCGTGATGTCGCTGTGTTCCTCGATGACATCATCGAGGCGTGCGACAAAATCTTCCGGTACACCTCGGGTTTTACAGTGGAGCAATTTTGCCGCGACGAAAAGACCATTGATGCGGTCGTGCGGAATCTCGAGGTCATTGGCGAGGCGACGAAGAATCTTCCCGATGAGACGCGCGCCAAGATCGCAGTCGACTGGAAGAAAATTGCCGGACTTCGCGACGTTCTGATTCACGGCTACTTCGGGATCGATCTCGAAATCATTTGGGACATCGTACAGAACAAAATCCCGACGCTGCGCCGCGAAATCTCGTCGTATCTGAGCGAACCTCCCATTTAGTGATTCAATAGCGCGATGGGAACGCGTCGGTCGGCGTTTTTCCTTGCATTGTTGCTGGTTTCCTTCGCTGCCGCGGCGCGCGCGCAGGTGATGACGTACATCTACCATGCGCCGGAGTCGTCGCTTGACGTTCGCTATCTGTATCACTGGGAGATCCTGCGAACGGCGCTGGAGCGGACCACTCCGAAGTGGGGGCCGTATCGGATGGTGCCGTCCGGATTCATGACCGAGCGGCGGCAGGCGTTCGAGCTGAAAAACGCGACCGGCAAGCTGACCGTGATGTATCTCAGCACCACTCCCGATTTCGAGCAGCACCTCATCCCGATCCGCATCCCGGTCGACAAGAACCTCGGCGGGTACTGCGTCTTTCTGATTCGTCGCGACGAGCAGAATCGATTCGCGGCCGTCCGCTCGATCGATGACCTTCGGCGATTCAGCTACGGCCTCGGACTGGGATGGATCGACGTCGACATCCTCAAAGCGAATGGATTTCGCGTCGTCACAGGCTCCAGTTACGACGGCTTGTTCGAGATGCTCGTGAACCGGCGGTTCGACGTCTTCCTGCGCGCGGCCACCGAGGTGCTCGACGAGTTTGGCAAGCGGAAGGAGTCGCTGCCGCTGGCGATCGAGGAGGGCATCGTTCTTTACTACCCGCTGCCGATGTACTTCTGGTTTCCGAAGACGGAGGAAGGGCGGAGGCTGGCGGCGCGCGCTGAGGAAGGGATGCGGATGATGATCGCGGACGGAACGTATGACCGTATCTTCGACAGCTACCAGCGGCAGAAAATCGAGAAGTTGCGGTTGAAGGAGCGGCGCATTTTCAGGATCGCGAATCCACTCGTCGGCGCTGAGACGCCGTTCGCCGACAAACGGCTGTGGTTCGATCCGCAAACGTGGAAATGATGGCGCACCGAAAACCCTCCGTCGCCGTCATCGTTGCTGCCACGCTCGTGACGGTGACGACGCTGTTGTTCGCAGTGCTCGCGGTGATCGGCTACGTCTCCGGACATGCACGCGAAGAAGAACGGCTGCGGCGCGGCGTGGAAGCTCAGGCAAACGAGCTTGCGGCGGCGCTGGCGCTTCCGGTCTGGAACATCGATCGCGCGCAGATCGACAAGATCCTCGATGGCCAGGCGGAAACGCCGCAAGTCGAGGCGGTGGTCGTCGAAGCCGCGGGGAAAATCCAGGCTCGCGCCCGCGACCGTGCCGGACGTTTCGTCCCATCGGACGGGAACGTCTCTCCGGCCGGTCTGATGATTGCCGCGAGAACCATCACCTTCTCCGGCGAGCGCGTTGGCAGCGTGCGGCTCTACGCCACACCTCGCTACATCACGCAACAGTTGCGTGCGTCGCTGATCTCGATGGCCATGACCACGCTGGCCATTGATCTGCTGCTGATTCTCTCGGTTTATCTCGTCCTCTGGCGCGCTGTGGTGCGGCCGCTGACCGGGATCGAAAAATACGCGGCGGCCGTGAGCGGCGGGACGAGCGATACGCCCGTCAGTCTTGCACCCGTTTTCCCGAAGGAGCTGGCCAGCGTTCAGTCGTCCATCGAGACGATGGTTCATTTGCTCGAAGAGCGGTACGGCCAACTGCAGGAAAGCGGCGAACGCTTTCGCTCCATCTTCAACGCCGTCAACGACGCGATCGTCATCAACGACATCGACAGCGGCGCCATCCTGGACGCGAATGCCGCGATGTGCACGATGTTCGGCTACACGGTCGACGAGTTGCGCGGCATGGGCATTGGTCCGCTGAGCGCCGGTGATTTGTCGTTCACGGCCGCGGATGCGCTGGCGCGTATGCGCAAGGCGGCGCAAGGCGAAAAGCAGCTCTTCGAATGGCATTCGAAACACAAGGACGGCCACCTCTTCTGGACCGAGGTCAACATGCACGTCGCCGCGATCGGCGACAGCAGGCGAAGCATCGTAGTCGTGCGCGACGTCACGCAGCGCAGGCAGATGGAGGATGCGCTCAAGGCGGAAAAGGACTTTACCGACACCGCCATCAACGCCATGACCGGCGTTTTCTTCGTCCTCGATCGCGCCGGTCGGTACATCCGCTGGAACGGCGCCATGGAGCAACTCGTGGCCGTCGACGGCAGGAAAGTCGATGAGATCGCCGGTCTTCCGCTCCTGCATCCCGACGAACGCGAGGAGGTCGCGGCGAAAATTGGCGAGGTCTTCGCCAACGGGTACGCGGAGATCGAGGCGCGCGTGAAGGTGGGCGACGGGTTCCGCGACTACTACCTCAACGGCAGGAGGATGGTGGTCGATGGCGAGCCGTTTCTCGTTGGGACGGGTTTCGACATCACCGAACGGCGGCGCGCCGAGGCCGAGCAGGCGCAGTTGCGCGATGCGGTGGAGCGTTCGGCCGCGGAATGGAAAGAGACCTTCGACACCGTCACCACGCCCATTCTGATCACCGGAAAAAATGGCGCGATCGTCCGCGTCAATCGCGCGGCGCTCGAACTGAGCGGACTCTCGGAAGAGGAGATCGCCGGCCGCCGGATCGATGGGATCGACGACGGCGAACCGTGGCAGACAGCGGCGCAACTCGTTTCCTACATCGCGGGGAAGCGCCAGGGGACGACGGCGGAAACGAAAGACGCCGGCGGCAGGACGTGGGACATCATCGTTTCCCACCTCGCCGCGCCCGGCGACGGCGAACGCTTCATCCTCGTGCTGTGGGAGATCACCGGCATCGTGGAGTTGCAGGAGTCGCTGCGGCGCAGCGAAACGCTGTCGGCCATGGGCACGCTCGTGGCGGGCGTCGCGCACGAGGTCCGCAATCCACTCTTCGGCATCTCCGCCACGCTCGACGCGTTCGACGAGGAGATGAAGCAGCCCGGCTACGCGGAATGCGGCGCCACGTTGCGGCAGGAGGTGAATCGCCTCGTGCACCTGATGCAGGAGCTTCTCGAATACGGCAAACCCGCTGCGCTCTCGATCGACAGCGGCGATCTGACGACGGTCGTCGGTGAGGCGGTGGAGAGCCGCCGTTCCGCGGCGCAGGCGGCGCGCGTCGGGATTCGAAACGCGCTGACCGCGATGCCGGCGCTGCTGATGGACTCCTCGCGCCTGCGGCAGGTCTTCGAGAATCTGATCGACAACGCCATCCAGCATTCCGATCCCGGCATGACCGTCTACGTCAGCACCCGCATCGCCGACCACGCCGGGCGGCAGTGGGTGGAGTGCCGCGTCGAAGACGAAGGTCCCGGCTTCGCGCCGCAGGATTTCGATCGCGTGTTCGAGCCGTTTTTCTCGCAGCGCGAAGGAGGCACCGGGCTCGGTCTCTCCATCGTGCAGCGCATCGTGGAAGAACATTCGGGCAAAGTGCTGGCGGCCAATCGCCACGAGGGCGGCGGCAGTATTCGCGTCCTGTTTCCGCTTGGCGGCGCACAATGAGTGACATGACCCGCAACAAGGTCTTGATCGTGGACGATGAGCCGGCCATCCGCATGGCCATCCGCCGCTTTCTCACCACCGCGGGTTTCGAAGTCTTCGACGCCGAGAACCGCGCCTCCGCGCTGGCGCAGGCGCGCAAGGAGCGGCCGGACGCGATCATCCTCGACTACAAATTGCGCGACTGCACGGCGCTCGATCTGCTCCCGCAGTTCAAGGCGATCGATGCCTCCGTCGCCGTCATCGTCCTTACCGCCCACGCCAGCGTGGAGCTTGCGGTCAGCGCGATCAAGGAAGGGGCGGAGCAGTTCCTCACCAAGCCGGTGGAGCTGCCGACGCTGCTGGTCATTCTCAACCGCACGCTCGATACGCAGCGCAGCCGGCAGGCCGACCAGGCCGATCGCAAGAAAGAGTCGCGCGACGTGCTCGATCCCTTCAACGGCACCAGCACCGCCATCCGTCAGCTCGAAGCGGACGCCGGCCGCATCGTGGCCACCGACCGCCCGATCCTCATCCAGGGCGAGACGGGAACGGGGAAGGGCATTCTTGCCAACTGGCTGCACCGCAACGGCCGCCGGCGGCAGGAGCCGTTCGTCGATCTCAATTGCGCCGGCCTGTCGAAAGACTTCCTTGAGTCGGAGCTGTTCGGCCACGAGCGTGGCGCCTTCACCGGAGCAGTCGCGGCAAAACAGGGCCTCTTCGATCTCGCCCACCGCGGCACGCTCTTCCTCGACGAGATCGGCGACGTCGATGTTCAAGTCCAGCCGAAGTTGCTGAAAGTCCTCGAAGACAAACGCTTCCGTCGCCTCGGCGACGTGAAGGACCGTTTCGCCGACGTCCGCCTCGTCGCGGCCACGCATCACGACCTGAATGTCCTCGTGCGCGAGCGCCGTTTCCGCGAGGATCTCTACTTTCGCATCAGCACGATCGTTCTCCGCCTGCCCGCCCTTCGCGATCGCGCCGAGGACATCCCGCCGCTCGCGTCCGACATCGTCGGAAGAGTGGCTCACGAGCTGGGACGAGGCAATGTCACCTTCGCCGACAGCGCCATCCGCGCGATGCAGCAATACCCATGGCCCGGCAACATCCGCGAGCTGAAAAACGTGCTGGAGCGCTCGCTCCTCCTCAGCGACCGCGACGAGATCCGCCGCTCCGATCTCCGCTTCGAGTCCGCCTCCGGCGACGGCGCCTCCGACGACACCCGCCTGACGCTGACCGAGGTCGAATCCCGCCACATCCTGCGCGTCCTGAAAGAAGAAGACGGCGTCATCGACCGCGCCGCCAAACGCCTCGGCGTAACCCGCAACACCCTGTACTACAAAGTGCGCAAGCACCGGATTACGCTGCGCAAGAGCGACGCATAGGATTTCATCCGCAGATGACGCAGATGTACCGCAGATAACCGCACAACCACTGGCATAAAATCATCGGGTGAGACGCGCATTCCTATTGCTTTTCCTCGCATGCGCTACGGCGATGCCGGCGCAGACGACGGCTGTCGTCGGGCCGAAGCTCATCCCCGTGTACGACTGGACGAAGGACAAGACGCTCACTGGATTCCAAAGTCAGATGTTGGAGCTCATTCGCACTCGCGACGAGCGGCGGCTCTTTGATCACCTTGACCCTGACGTGCGCTTCTCATTCGGACCGGGCGTCGGAGTCACGGCGTTCAAGCGCGCTTGGTATGAGAAGCCGCACTGGGAAGAGCTGTTCATGATTTTCTACATGGGCGGCGGCGTGTTGCGCGACAACGATCA
>DATART010000145.1:0-1875 GCA_036264035.1 Thermoanaerobaculia bacterium
CCGAACAGTGATCGCGCCACGCCGCGGCGCGCGATGGTTGACGACACGCTCCAGGCTTGCGCGATCGGCGGCTGATACAGCGCGACCTTCTGCGCTGACGGTTGCTTCGCGATGCGGTCAATCGCCGACGCGTCGACCTGCTTGGCGTAGTCGAGCTTCTGCGCCTGCTGATCGAACCTGTACAACTCGCCGAGTGCGACCGAATCGTCGTAAAACGCGATGGCCAGTTTTGGATCGAGCGATTCCGCTTTGTTGTACTCCGTCACCGCGGTGGCGAAGTCGTTATTGAAGAAGTGCAGGTCGCCGAGGTTCACATGCGCGCCGGCGGAGTCCTGCAGCTCGGCCGAGCGGCGGTAGTGCTGATTGGCCTGCGGCTCGTTTCCGTCCTGCAGGTAGAGATTGCCAATCAGCAGATGCAGCGTGGCATCGTCCGGAACGATGTTGATGAGCTCCTGCATCCTGCGAAGCGCGTCCGGCTGATAGCTCCGCTCGTTGGTGGCGATGGCCGACATGACCACGGGACTGTCGACGCCGGCGATCCGATGCGAGGCCATGTCGAGCAACAGCGGCGCGACGCCGAGCAGCAGCGCGAAGACGAAGATCAGAATCCGCTCGCCGCGTTTCGCGTAGCCGAAGAAGATGATGATCCAGTAAAAGATCAGCCAGAGCGGGCCGAGCCAGAGAAATACCGGCAGGAAGAGCAGCGCGAAGGCAAGCACGGAGACCGAGCTGCCGTGCATACGCGCGCCGAGGATCTCGCGGAAATCGTGGGCCATGGCGCGGCCGTAGCGGATGAAGAGAGCGATGGCGAAGATGGCCGCGGTCAGCGCAACGGCCAACAGGATCGTGATCAGAAAATCCGACCGGGTCAGCAACCGCGAACGATAGTTGCGCAGGATGTTGCCGAATCCGCGGACGATGTTCGACAGCGCGCCGCCGAAGGCTTTTGAATCCGCCGCGTCGTCCGCGCGCATGAAGGCCACCGCGGGAGATGCAGGATCGAGCGCGTCGGCCGCTTTGGCGCCCCATTCCGCCACCGGCTTGTTCCCCTGTTTCGCCGCCTGACGCGACAACGCGTTCGCCGAAAGCGCATACACCGGATACGTTCGAATGCCCAACGATTTGCCGGCCTCGGTGAGCTGCGTGGTCTTCTTGGCCGCCGCGGCGACGTTGCCGGAATCAGCAGCCGACGTCGCCTGCGGCCAGATGTCGCGCGGCGCGAGCTCCTCCGCGCGCGCTGCCAGAGAGCCGAGGCACGCGGACGCCGCAAGGAGCAGGAGGAGGCGGAGTTTCATGTGATGCTTTTCGTTCGCTGTACGAACGCGAGCTTCAATTCTCCGAGATGCGTCGTGAGGAAATCGTCTTCGTCCGGCGTCAGATTGCCCGCCGTCTTGTCTTTTAGCATGGTGACCATTTCGATCATCTGCCGGGCCGCGGCGACGTCGATCTTCGGCTTCTGCCCGTACGGATCGCGCAACATGCCGAGGGAGACGTAGGCCTGCGCGATGAGCGGCTCGACGAAGTCCGCGAACGGCGTGCCGGGATTCTGCGCCTTGTCGGCGATCGACTTGTTGCGCCGTTCGCCCGTTGCTGGCGGTTCGGGATTCGGCGTTTTCCGCCGCTCCGCAGGCGCTTCTTTCGGAGGTGCCGGTTTCTCCACCGGCTTATCTACCGGTTTTGTGGCGAACGGATCGCCGGCCTTGATCTCCTGCCGGAATTCCTCGCGTATCTCCCCCTCGGCAGTGAAGATTCGCTTGTCGGTTACTTTGATCTCGGATTTGGGTTTGTCGGTCATTGTCGTCAGTAGTTTAGGCAGTTCCGGGGACCGGAAACGATATAGCAAGTGCGCGCTTCCCGCTACCGCCGCTACAATCC
>DATART010000158.1:0-8365 GCA_036264035.1 Thermoanaerobaculia bacterium
CTCTTCACGCGCGATGAGGCGTCGCAATGGTTCGATCTCGGCGACGTCAACAAAGCGCCGGCAGTGTTCGACCCCGAGAAGCTCATCTGGATGAACGGCCAGTACCTCATGCGGATGACGGCGGAAGAGATCTACCCGCACCTCGCCCCGTTCCTCGGCGACAATCCGCGCCCTCTCGACGAGCTGCGCGCGATCATCGACCTGCACAAAATGCGTGCGCGAACATTGCGCGAGCTCGCCGAGCAGATGTCCGTCTACTTCGTCGCGGACGATGCGATCGAATACGACTCCGAAACGGTGAAGAAGCACCTCAAAGGCGACGATATCGGCGCGCGGCTTTCGGCACTGCATGAAACCCTCGCATCAACCGATCCGTTCGACGTCACGACGTCAGAAGCTGCCTTGCGAAAACTCGCGGAAGAGCAGGGCGTGAGCGCGGCGAAATTAATCCACCCGCTGCGGCTCGCGCTGACCGGCAAAGGCGCCTCGCCGCCGATCTTCGATGTGGCGGTGGTGCTGGGGAAGTCGCGGTCGTTAAAGCGGCTACAGCGACTCATCGACCGGCTGCCCGAATTGTCATCCTGAGCCGCCAGAGCGACAGAGGCGAAGCCGTCGTCGCGGAGGACGGTCGAAGGATCCCCGGCTGATAACCCCTCTTCAAATCGCGCGAATTTGAAAGTCGCCACCGCCACCCGCGGTTAGTTAGCAGCCGGGGATCCTTCGACCGTCCTTCGGCATCTTCGCCTTCGGCTACGACGCCTCCGGCGGCTCAGGATGACAGCTCACCCCTCGTAATGCGCGAACTCCAACTCCGCCTGCGCTGCCGCGAGCCGCGCGACCGGGACGCGATACGGCGAGCATGAAACGTAGTTGAGATTGCACGTGCGGAAGAAGCGGATCGAGTCGGGGTCGCCGCCGTGCTCGCCGCAGACGCCGACTTTGAGATCGGCGTTCGTGCTGCGGCCGCGTTCCGTGCCGAGGCGGACGAGCTGGCCGACTCCCTCCTGATCGATCGACTCAAACGGATCCTTTGGCAGGATCTTCTTATCGACGTATTCCGGCAGGAACGAGCCGGCGTCGTCGCGCGAATAGCCGAACGTCATCTGCGTCAGGTCGTTGGTGCCGAAGGAGAAGAACTCCGCAACTTCGCCGAGCTTGTCGGCGATCAGCGCCGCGCGCGGAATCTCGATCATCGTGCCGACGATCACCTGCATCTCGACGCCGCGTTCGGCGATCACCTCGGCCGCGATGCGTTGGACCATCTCCTTCAGCGTCGTCAGTTCTTTGACGGTGCCGACGAGCGGGATCATGACCTCGGGGCGCGCATCGATGCCGTCCTTCTTCACATCGCACGCGGCCTGGTAAATCGCGCGCACCTGCATCTCGTAAATCTCGGGGAAGGTGACGGCGAGACGGCATCCGCGATGGCCGAGCATCGGATTCGATTCGTGCAACTGATTCACCTTCGCGCGAAGCTCGACGAATCCCCACCCCATGTCGCGGGCCACAGCGGAGATCTGCTGCTCGCTCTGCGGGAGAAACTCGTGCAGCGGCGGATCGAGCAGGCGGATCGTGACCGGCAGGCCGTCCAGCTCGCGGAAGATGCCTTCGAAGTCGGCCTTCTGAAACGGCAGCAGGACGTCGAGCGCCTTGCGGCGGCCGGCCTCGTTGCGGGCCAGAATCATTTCGCGAACGCGCAGGATGCGGTCCTCGGAAAAGAACATGTGCTCGGTGCGGCAAAGGCCGATGCCCGCGGCGCCGAAGAGCCGAGCCACGCGCGCATCGTTCGGCGTGTCGGCATTCGTGCGAACACCGAGGGTGCGAATCTCGTCGGCCCACTTCAGGAGGCGGTCGAAATTGCGGAACGTCTCCGACTGATCGGCCGGCAACGAATTCTCGAGCAGCACCTGGATGACTTCGGACGGCCGCGTATCGAGCTTGCCGCCGATGATCTCGCCGGTCGAGCCGTCGATGGAAACGAAATCGCCTTCTTCGAGCGGCTCGTGGCCTTCGCTGCGAAGCTCGCCTTTGCCGTAATCGACACGCAGCGAGCCGGCGCCGACGATGCACGGCCGGCCCATGCCGCGCGCGACGACGGCCGCATGGGAGGTCAGTCCGCCGCGCGTCGTCAGAATGCCCGCCGCGCTATGCATGCCGGCGATGTCCTCGGGCGACGTTTCGACGCGCACGAGGATTACCGGGCCGTCCTTTGCCATCGCCACGGCGCGCTCCGCGTTGAAGGCGATTCGCCCCGCCGCGGCGCCTGGACCGGCCGGAAGTCCGCGGCCGAGGAGGCGTCCGCCGGAGAGGGCTTTCTGTTTTTCCTTCGCGTCGAACACCGGCGCGAGCAATTGCACGATCTGCCCTGCTTCGACGCGCGAGACCGCCTCGGTGTTGTTGATCAAGCCTTCGTCCACCATGTCGCAGGCGATCTTCACCGCCGCGAACCCGGTGCGTTTCCCGGTACGCGTTTGCAGGAGATAGAGCTTGCCCGACTGGATCGTGAACTCGATGTCCTGCATGTCACGGTAGTGACCTTCGAGTTTCTTGTAGACGTCCTCGAGCTGCGCGTAGACCTCGGGCATCGCTTCTTCGAGCGACTGCTCATGATCGAGAGCCTGCGCTTTCGAAATCGGCATCGGTGTACGAATGCCGGCCACGACGTCTTCGCCCTGCGCGTTCGGCAGGTACTCGCCGAAAAAGCGGTGCTCGCCGTTCGCGGGATTGCGCGTGAATGCGACGCCAGTAGCGCAGTCGTCGCCCATGTTGCCGAAGACCATCGACTGCACATTGACCGCGGTGCCCCAATCATCCGGAATCTGATTCAGCTTGCGGTAGGTGATGGCGCGCTGGTTGTTCCACGAATTGAAAACCGCACCGATCGCGCCCCAGAGCTGCTGTTGCACGTCCTGCGGAAAATCGTTACCGGTCTTTTCTTTGACGATCCCTTTGTACGTTTCGACGAGTCCGCGCAAACCGTCCGCGGGAATCTCAGCATCCGTCTTCACGCCCGATTTGTCGCGCAGCGCGAAAAGCTCGTGCTCGAAAAGGTCCTTGTCGAGCTCCAGCACGACGCCCGAATACATCTGGATGAAGCGGCGATACGAATCGAGCGCGAAGCGTTCGTCCTTCGACGATTTCGCAAGGCCCTTCACCGTTTCGTCGTTCAGCCCGAGGTTGAGGATCGTGTCCATCATGCCGGGCATGGAGGCGCGCGCGCCGGAGCGCACGGAAACGAGCAGCGGCGTCTTCGCCTCGCCGAATTTGCGGCCGACCGATTTCTCCACACGCGCGAGGTTCTCGGCAACGGCCGCTTTCAACTCGGGCGGATATGTCTTGTTGTGCGCGTAAAAGTACGTGCAGACCGCGGTGGAAATCGTAAAGCCTGGCGGCACCGGCACGCCGATGTTGGTCATCTCGGCGAGGCCCGCGCCTTTTCCGCCGAGGACGTCCTTCATCTTCGCGTTGCCGTCGGCGTGACCGTCGCCGAAGTAGTAGACGTATTGCGGCTCCTGCATGGCCGCGCGATTATCTCCGAACTTCCACCTCGACGCTGCTGTAGATCGCGCGCGCGGCGTCGGACTCGGGGACATGCCGCGGCGAGTCGCTGCCGGCGGCGACAAACTCGACGCGAGAGAGATCGACACTCGCGAGAACCGCGCGCAGCGAGGCGATCTCGCGTTCGGCGATCTCTTTGTTGCGTTTCTCATCATGCCGGAACTCGCGCGCGACGATGCGGAGCGGAACGGGAACACCGCGGATGATGCTCGTGAGCGACTGCAGCTCTTCGCGGCTCGCATCCGCAAGCAGGCTGCCGTTCGCATCGAACTGCAGCGCGAAGAGCGAGACGCGTCCTGCACGATGCAGCAGGGCGATTGGGACGTCCTCCCGAATCGCGGTCGCCGCGCAGTCGCCGCGCTCACCGAACCACGGAAAGGCGGTGAAGATCGCGATGGCCTCCTCGTGCCAGTTCAGCGCGCTGAGATGCTTGCCGTCCGGCGAAACGGTGAGGGCCGTGTAGCCGAAGTCGTTGCCGCGAATCCAGTGGAGACGCCAGATGCGGCCGTTCGTCCCGCCTGCGAGAAACAGAGGCTTCCTGCCTTGCTCGACGACGCCGGTCACCCGCGCGCCGCGTTGCGCGAATTTCGCCGCCTCGCCGTTGATCGACCAACAGCCGTCGATCAGAACGTTTCCGGGCGCCGCCAGCTCCATCCCGTGAGCGAACAGCGATTGAATGCGGGCATCATGACCGGGGTACGCCGCATCCGGAATCGTGACGCGCAAATACTCCGCTTCAGCCGGCGCCACATCCGCCCACTGCGCCTGGTCGATCCTGCGCGAGGTCATCGCCGCCAACGGCTGCCAATTCGCACCGTCGATCGACCGTTCGAATGTCACGTGATTCGCCTCGGAATACCGCCCCGTCAGCGATCGGAATCCGACGCGGTCGATGCGGCTCGGCGCAGCGAGGGCGATGACGATCGACTGCGGATAATCGTGCGGCGGCGGAAGCCAGAACGTGCCGATCTCGCCGTCGATCGTGCTCATGGCCGAGGTGGTGAGCAGCGCCTCGCCGGTGCGCGAGACGATCGTGGCGCCGCGCGCAACGTCGAGAAGGCTGGAACGTTCGTTGACGATGTCCTTCGGCAACTTGCTCGGCAGCCCTGCCGGCGCTGCGCTCTGCGGCGCGGGCCGCGAACAACTGGCGATGAGAAGCAACGCGAGTAACGCGCGCTCCTTCACGGACGATACTCGCGCCGGTCGACGACGATCTTCGTCACGTCGGCGATCTTCATGACGGCGTTGCCGACGGTGCGCAGCAGTGCCATGCGATTGCGGCGCACGCCTTCATCTTCGACCATCACCATGACCTCGTCGAAGAAGGTCTCGAGCTCCGGCGCGAGCGCGGCGAAGGTTTCCAGCGCCCGCTTGTAATCGCGCTCACCGATCATCTCCTCGATCTGGTCGTGAGTCAGTAGAACCAAGTCGGCCAGCCGTTTTTCAATATCGTTTTCGAGTTTCGAAGGATCGATCCGCGATGCCGTTTCCTGACCGGCGGTGATGTTGGCAATGCGCTTGGCGGAGTCGAGAATCGAGAGAAAGTTCGCCTCGCCGCGCATGGCCTTGAGGGCGGTGATGCGGTCGACGAGGTCAGTGAGTGACGACGCCCATCCCGCCTCCATCGCGGCGGCGATTTCGTCGTAGGCGAACCCGTAGGCCGAGGCTTCGAGGATCGTTCGGACGCGCTCGGCGAAGAAGGCGAGGAGGTAGTCCTTCGACTGCGCCGTTGCGCCATGCGCTTCGAGAGCGATGTCGATCAGCTTGTCGATGCCGATCTTCACGCAACGTTTGTCGCGATTGAGCAGGATCTGCACGACTCCCTGCGCGGCGCGGCGCAGCGCGAACGGATCCTTCGAGCCGGTCGGCTTGGCGCCGATGCGGAAGAAGCCCGCCAGCGTATCGATCTTGTCCGCGAGCGAGACGATCGCGCCGCTGAGCGTGCGCGGCAGCGCATCGTCGATGTTAATCGGGAGGTAGTGATCGTAGATGGCCTGCCACGTGTTCTTCGGCAGACCTTCCTCGCGAGCGTAGATACCGCCGATCTGGCCCTGAAGATCGGTGAACTCCTTGACCATCTCGGTGACGAGATCAGTCTTGCAGAGCCGCGCGGCGGCGACCGTTTCGGCGTCGTCGGAGATCGCGGCGGCAATCTTCTCGATTCGCTTTGACTTCTCGAGATAGTTGCCAAGCTTCTCTTGAAACTGGAGCCGTTCGAGTTCCGGCAAACGCGATTCGAGCGTTCGCTTGCGATCGGTTTCGTAGAAAAACTTCGCGTCCGCAAAGCGCGCGTTGGTGACGAACGAGTTGCCGTACGCCGCGTTGCCGTCGGGATCGGCGTCGTTGTCGAGCACGGCCAGGAAGGAGTTGGTCAGCTTCTCGTTCGCGTCGCGGATCGGGAGCTGCTTCTGGTGGACGCGCATCACCGTCACGAGCACTTCGTCCGGAAGCGCGAGAAACTCGCGGCCGAATTCGGCGCGGACGACGCCCGGGTATTCGGTCAGGTACTGCCATTGCGACCAGATCGAGGCGTCGACGGATGGCGTGCCGCCGGCCTGCGTGCCGAGGACGCGGGCGCGTTCGGCCATCACATGGCGGCGGCGGTCGGCCGCGATGACGACGCGCGCGAGCTCCAGCTTCGTCACGTATTCGTTGTACGAGAGCACCTCGATCGGTTGCGGCGCGAGCGTGCGGTGGCCGCGCGTCTCCGTTCCTGATGCGATGCCGAAGATGGTCAGCGGCAGGTGCTCGCCGTCGAGCACCGACACGACCGAATGGATCGGGCGGATGTACGAATGCTCGCCCTTGCCCCAGCGCATCATCTTCGGCCAGCGCAGCCCTTCGATGATCTGCGGCACACGCTCCTGCAGGATCTCGCCCGCCGCGCGCCCTTTGATCGTGCGCCGGACGCGGATGTAGTCGCCGCCGGCGATGACGTCGCCGATCGCGGCGTTGTTCTTCTTCAAAAATCCGTTCAGCGCCTGCGTCGGCTTCCCCTCGGCGTCGTACGCCGCCTTTACCGGCGGACCTTTCACCTCTTCGTCGCGGTCGGTTTCGCGCAGCGGAATGTGCGACAGAAAAAAGATGATGCGGCGCGGCGTGCTGTTCACGACGACCGGATTGCGGTCCTCGGGCGGCTCGCCGAGGTCGAGCGTCAGCTTCGTCAACTGCTGCAGGAGTGTGGCCTGCGCGGCGTCGTGCATCCAGGCCGGAATCTCTTCCGTCAGCAGCTCGAAAAAGTACTCAGCCATTGGACGCCTTCAGCAGCGGAAATCCGAGCGCTTCGCGGGCCGCGAGGAACTGATGCGCGCACGCGACCGCCAGCTCGCGAACGCGCTTGATGATGCCGACGCGCTCGGTGACCGAAACCGCGCCGCGGGCGTCGAGCGTGTTGAACACGTGCGAGCACTTCAGCGTCCAGTCGTACGCGGGCAGGACGAGTTTGTCTTCGAGACAGTGATGCGCTTCCTTCTCGTACATCTCGAATAGCTTCCAGTGCATCGCGATGTCGGCGGTCTCGAAGTAGTACTTCGAAAACTCGTATTCGTCCTGTTTGCGCACCGGACCGTAGCCGAAGCCGGCGCCCCATTCGATGTCGTACGCCGAGGCCTGGCGGGAAAGGAACATCGTCAGGCGCTCCAGGCCGTACGTAATCTCCGCGGAGATCGGCGCGAGGTCGATGCCGCCGGCTTGCTGGAAATACGTGAACTGCGTGATCTCCATGCCGTCGAGGAGAATCTGCCAGCCGACGCCCCACGCGCCGAGGGTGGGCGACTCCCAGTTGTCCTCTTCGAAGCGGATGTCGTGGCGGGTCAGGTCGAGTCCGAGCGCCCGCAGCGAGTCAAGATACATCTCCTGCACGTCGAGCGGTGACGGCTTGAGGATGACCTGAAACTGATAGTGCTTGCCGAGGCGGAAGGGATTGTCGCCGTAGCGGCCATCGGCGGGCCTGCGCGACGGCTGGACGTAGCCGACGTTCCATGGCTCCGGCCCGAGCACACGCAGGAAGGTGGCGGGATGCATTGTACCGGCGCCGACCTCGATATCGAGCGGCGTTTCGATCATGCAGCCGCGCTCCGCCCAGAAGTTCTGCAGGCGGAGGATGAGATCCTGAAAAGAGAGGCGCGGCATCGGCGGCGCATTCTAAGCGATTGTCATCCTGAGGCTGCCGAAGCTTGCGCGGCGAAGCCGAGCAGCGGAGGACGCCGAAGGATCTCAAGCTTCCCAAGCTGCGTTGAATCCCAGTGGGTTTCAGCCGGAGTTGGCATCTTGAGATCCTTCGCCGCGAATGATCCGCGATCCTCCGCGAATGGTCCGCGATCCTCCGAGAATGATCCGCGACCTCCGAGAATGATCCGCGATCCTCCGAGAATGGTCCGCGATCCTCCGGGAATGGTCCGCGATCCTCCGGGATGATCGGCCGACTCCTCGAGAGTGTCGCGTCACTCCTCGAGAGTGTCGCGTCACACCTTGAGGGTGTCGCGTAACACCTTGAGGGTGTCGCGTAACACCTTGAGGGTGTCGCGTCACACCTTGAGAGTGTCGCGTCACACCTTGAGAGTGTCGCGCCACACCTCGAGAGTGTCGCGCCACCCTTCGAGCATCTCGCGGCCACCCTTTGAGAGTGTCGCGTCAGCATTCGGGACCTATCGGCGCTCATTCGCGAGCCGTTCAATCGCCATTTGCGAATGATCCCGGACCATTTGATGACCATTCGGGGAAGATGATCGAAGCTCGATTTGCCCTTCCGGAAGGGTGCATTGATATTCGCGAAGCATCGAACGGCATTCCAGCAGTTCGCGCCGGC
>DATART010000164.1:0-5847 GCA_036264035.1 Thermoanaerobaculia bacterium
GGGCAAATCTCGATCTCGGCGGCAACGTTTCAGAGTGGTTGTACTGAGGAGAAGCGAATGTTGAACATTCAACATTTCGCCTTCGACTTTAACGAACAATGTCTCTCGTAAAACTAACCACCCCGATCGACGAAGAAACGATCCGATCGCTCCAAGTCGGTGACTCCGTCGCCATCACCGGCCGCCTTTACACGGGACGCGATGCCGTTCATCACCGCATCCACACCGGCACGAAGCCGCCGGTCGATCTGCAGGGCCAGATCATTTATCACTGCGGGCCGGTGATGGTGAAAGAAGGCGATCAGTGGGTTTGCAAAGCGGCCGGGCCGACCACTTCGTCGCGCGAGGAGCCGTACCAGTGGGAAGTGATGCGCGACTACGGCATCCGCGGCGTGATCGGCAAGGGTGGGATGGGGGAGAAGACGCTGGCGGCGTGCAAGAAGTACGGCGCCGTCTACCTCCACGCCATCGGCGGCGCCGCGCAGGTTTGCGCGGCCTCGATTAAACGCGTCGACGGCGTCGATTGGATGGACCTGGGGTCACCCGAGGCGATCTGGCATCTGTGGGTGGAAGACTTCATGGCCATCGTGACGATGGATGCGCATGGGCAGTCGCTGCACAAGAACGTCTTCGAGGAATCGAAGGCGCGGTTGGATGCACTGAGGAGCTCTTAGCTGTTAGCTCTTAGCTGTCAGGGGGACGATGCGGCGCGAAGCGGCACGAACCTCGCTGGTTCCCCTCAGAGCCAGGAGCTAACAGCTAAGAGCTATGCGCACCGAACGCGACACCCTCGGCGAAGTCCGCGTCCCCGATGACGCGCTGTATGGCGCGCAGACGCAACGCGCAGTCGAGAACTATCCGATCAGCGGATTGCGCGAGCATCCGGTTTTCATTCGATCGTTCATCCTGCTGAAAAAAGCGGCGGCGTTGGCCAATCGCGAGCTCGATGCTCTTGATGCGCGATTGGCCGATTCCATCGTCGCGGCATGTGATGAGTTGCTCGGCAACGCGGACAAATACCGCCCACAGTTCGTCGTCGACGTCTTCCAGGCTGGCGCCGGAACGTCGTTCAACATGAACGTGAACGAGGTCATCGCCAACCTCGCCAATCCCGATCGCGGGACGTACAAGCCGGTCCATCCCAACGATCACGTGAATATGGCGCAGTCGACGAACGATGTGTTCCCGACGGCGATCCGGATCGCTGCGCTGCTGCTGCTGAACGAGCTTTTGCCGGCGCTCGACGGTCTGGCGATGGCGCTCGGCGACCGCGGCGAGGCGTTCGCCGGCGTGATCAAGTCCGGCCGTACACACCTGCAGGACGCGGTGCCGGTGACGCTCGGCCAGGAATTCAAGGCGTACGCGTCGGCGGTCGCACGAGCTACGCGCCAGCTGGCCGTCGGGGCGACCGAGCTGCGCGAGCTCGGCATCGGCGGCACTGCCGCGGGCACGGGCATGAACGCCCCGCGCGGCTATCGGCATGCCGTGATCAAGCACCTCAACGCGATGACCGGCCTCGAGCTCGTCGCCGCGGACGATCTTCGCGAGGCGATGCAATCGCAGCTTCCGGTCGCCGCCGTCTCGGCCGCGCTGCGCAACCTGGCGCTGGAGTTGACGCGCATCGCCAACGATCTCCGGCTCCTCGCCTCGGGGCCGCAGACCGGCTTTGCGGAGATCATCCTGCCGGCCGTGCAACCGGGGTCGTCGATCATGCCGGGCAAAGTCAATCCGTCGATGCTGGAGTGCCTCAACCAGGTCTGCTTCCACATCATCGGAGCCGACACGGCCATCGCGTTCGCGGTGCAGGCGGGGCAGCTCGAGCTCAACGTGATGATGCCGCTCATGGCATTCGAGCTTCTCTTCTCGATCGACATCCTGAAAAACTACCTGCCGGTGTTCGTCGAGAAATCGATCCGCGGAATCGAAGCGGACCGCGCGCAGTGCGAGGCGTACTACATCAGCTCTCCGTCGCTGGCCACGGCGTTGAATCCGATCATCGGTTACGCCAAGGCGGCGGAGCTCGCGAAAGAGTCGGCGAAGAGCGGCACGCCCATCCCGACGCTGCTGCGCGAGAAGAAACTGTTGAGCGACGCTGAGATCGCGCGGATCTTCACCCCTGAGTTTCTCGCCGGTCAGGCGGATTGACGACTACAATTCGTCCGCCGTCCAACAATCCATGCGACTTTTCATCGCCATCTCCTTTCCGGAGCAGGAGCTCCGCGCGATCAGCGACCGCATTTCGATGGTCAAATCGAAATTGCCTCCGGCGTCGTGGGTCCGTCCCGAGACGCAACACCTCACCTTCGCCTTCCTCGGCGAGCAGCCGGAATCGCTCCTGCCCACGCTCGCCAATTGCGTGGAGGAAGGTCTGGCGAACGTTCCGCGCTTCACGGGACAGCTGCGCGGCAGCGGATTTTTTCCGAACGCGCGGCATGCACGGGTGGGATGGGTCGGCGCCGGGCCGGAGGAGAAGTTCCGCGCCGTCGCTGACGGCGTTCGCAGCGGGGTCAAAGCAGCGGGTGTGACGCTCGATCGCGGCGACTTTCGCGCGCACCTGACGCTCTTCCGAATCCGCGATCAATGGCCGCCTGCATGTATCGAGATTTTCAACGGCGCATTGCGCGACTTCAAATCGGATCCGATCCCGATCGACGCGGTGACGCTGTTCTCCAGCGAGCTGAATCCGAAAGGCGCGATCCACACGCCGCTTCGGACGTTCGCGCTGGCCTAGCGCGTCGCCCGGCTCTTCGCTACTGATTTCCCCCGCAACTGTCCGCACGCCGCCGCGATGTCGCGGCCCTTCGAACGCCGCACCGTCACGTGAACGCCGTTGCGGACGAGCGTATCGACGAAGCGGTCGATCGATCCTTCCTTCGGACGCTTCATCCACGCGGGAAGGTTCGGGTCTTCATTGAACGGGATCGCATTCACCTTCGCGCGCAGGCCGTGAATCAGCTTCGCCAGCGCCACCGCGTCGGAATGCGAATCGTTGTAGCCGGCCAGCAGCACGTACTCGATGGTGAGCTCGCGTCCTTTTTCCGACGGGTACTTTTTGAGCGACTCGATCAGCTCCTCGAGCGGATACTTCTTCGTGATCGGCATGATCTCTTCGCGGCGGCGGCGATCGGGCGCGTTGATCGACACCGCCAGGTTCGGACGGCGCGGCAGCTTCGCCAGCTCTTCGATCCCCGGGATGATGCCTGACGTCGACACCGTGATCCGTTTCGGCGCGATGCTCTTGTAGAGCACATCGAGCGTCGTCACGAGGTTGTCGAAATTCAGCAGCGGCTCGCCCATGCCCATGAAGACCACGTTCATCGATTCGATCGGGACGCTGTGCTCATGCTGGATCGTAAAGAACTGTCCGAGCATCTCGCCCGGCGACAGATTGCGGCCGGCGCCGAAGAATCCGGTCACACAGAACGTGCAGCCAACCGCGCACCCGGCCTGCGACGACAGGCAGACGCTGGTGCGGTCTCCCATCGGCATGTACACCGCCTCGATGCGATTGCCGTCGCGCAGCGTGAAGAGGTACTTCCGGCTTCCATCCGCCGCCGGCGTCGTCCGCTCCACCACCTCGGGAAACGCGATCGTGTAGTGCGCCGCCAGCGCGCTGCGAAGTTCCTTCGGAATGTTCGTCATCGCGTCGAACGCATCGACGCCGCGGACGTACATCCACTCCTCGATCTGCTTGACGCGGAAGGGCGGCGATACGATCGTGCCGAGCGCGTGTTCGAGCCGGGGCGGCGCGAGATCGTACAGATTGGGGATGCTGCTACTCGTCGTCACTGGTTGCCGCCAGCGGCTCCGCGCGGCGCGCGCCTCGCACCTTTCGCGTCGGATCGATGCCCATGGCGCGCAGCATCGCCAGGTCGTTCACGTCGATGCGGAACTGCACCTGCTTGTCGCTCTTGACCAGCATGCCGGCGGCGGGATCGGGCGCCGGCGTTTCGTCGTCATCGCCGAGGCGATTCAGACCGATGGTGGCATCGAGAACGACGTAGAGGTTGTACCCCTCGTCGCGGATCCGCTGCATGTGTTCGTTGACGTCTTCCGAGCTCGAGATCGACTCGTTGATTGCCGTCCCGAGCTGTTGCAGGAGTTGCTTGATTTTGTCGTCCAATGGGTTCGTTCCCGTTACCGAGGCAGTGTAGTACTCCCTCAGCGAACGTCAATATTCCGAAGCGGCGAGGCGAGGCGTATCCTATTCGCCCTTCCGCGGTTCGAGTGGCTGCAAACCGGCAGCCACCGACTCCCACAACTCCGACCAATAGGCGAGGTACTTCCAGCGCCCCCACTTCGCGTACCGCCGCAGCATCGTGCGATCGGAAACCGCGCGTCCGCCGTGGTAGCGCTCGCGTACGAAGCGCCGGAACTCGGTGTCGACGGCGATGAAGTCGTGCCGCCCGTCCATGGCCAGCAGGTGCGCCGCGCCGTACGGTCCGATGCCCGGCAACTCGCGATAGCTTTTGAACAACTCCTCGGTGCTCTGCGCCGGATCGCTGAGCGCGTTCATGTCGATCGAGCCGTTCGCGATGCCGCTGGCGAGCGCGTGGATGGTTTTCGCGCGATACCCGAGGCGGCAATCCTCCTGGATCTCGTCGGGCGAGAAGCGCGCGATGTCTTCGGGAGCGGGGAACGCGCGTCCCGACGTCGTCTTCCGTCCGCACTTTTCGACGATCAGCTCCGTCATCCGCATCGTCTGCCGCCACATCGTGTTGGTCGTGGTGATGATCTTCACGACGTCTTCGAACAGCGTCGCGCCGCACAGGAGGCGTCCGAATCCCGATTCCTCGACCCACGCGTGAGTTGGCGAGTTGCGGGAGAGGTTGATGAACTCGCTGGTGTCGACGCCGAGCTGGAACATGCGCCCGAGCTTGCGCCGTAGCTCTTCGCTCTCTTCGGCACCTTCGATGCGCAGAGACACACCATCGAACGAGATGCGAAGATCGACGGCCTTCCCGCCGAGGATCTCCGGCCGATGCAACGTTTGCTCGTTGCGCTCCCATCGAAATGGCGCGAGCAGATACCAGCCGTGCGACACGACTGTCGAGGCGAAGTTGAAATGGGGAGGAACAGGAATGGAGGCGACGGCCGGAATCGAACCGGCGGATAAAGGTTTTGCAGACCTCTGCCTTACCACTTGGCTACGTCGCCCTCGGAAAAGATTGGCGAGTCTAGTGAACCGCTCTCGCAGCGTCAATATTCAGCGTTGACACCACGCCACCGTGTCGACGACCATGCCGTCCCTCGCGCCGAATTCTGTGGTGTAGCTCAGTTGGTAGAGCGCCGGATTGTTAATCCGGTGGTCGGAGGTTCGAGTCCTCCCGCCACAGCCAAATCTAACAACTTCCGCACAAAGAACTTAGCAGTACCCTTTCCATCCACGTTTTCTGACGTTTCAGCCGAAGTGTCTAATCGCGCGTCTAATCAGCGTCGCGACCAGGACGTTTCGCACCGTTTCGAACGAGCCGGTCCGCGGGACGGCCTCCTTGCATTTGGTCAGGTGCATGGATCTCAAGAACCTGATTTCGCGCATCGAGCTCGCCGCGTCACTCCGAGTTCACCCGCAGACGATCGCAAAGTGGACAAGGCTCGGGATTTTCCCGGAGCCGAAGGAGTGCCTCTCGGATCGGGTCATCCTCTACGACCGATCGGAGGTGAACCGCGCGATCGAAGCGAGGAAAGCGACGAGACGCCGGCGCGTCGCGCCCGGCCGACGCGGAGCGTGAAACCGGTGCGCCACCAAGGCGGCCAACTCGTCGGTTTCACCTACGACGAAGCGTCGGGCATCGCGCACTTCTCGATGTACGTGCCGGGGACGGCGGGCAGGCGCCGGAAACGGGC
>DATART010000222.1:0-3190 GCA_036264035.1 Thermoanaerobaculia bacterium
CGCGAGTCACCGCAAGATTCCGTTCGAACGCGATATCGAATCGCAGATTCGGAACCTGCGCGATCGGCGGGCGAGGGTTCTGCTGGAGAAGAACTACACGCTGTAGGTTTCTGTCATCCTGAACCGCCGGAGCTCCGAAGCCGAAGGCGGAGGAGCGTAGGACGGTGAAGGATCCCCGGCTGGTAACCAGGGAGGGCGATGGCAAGACTCGCCAACCGCCCCTTCCGGGTTATCAGCCGGGGATCCTTCGCCGTCATACGGCTCTCCGCTTCGCCTACGCGCCTTCGGCGGCTCTGGATGACAGCTTTACCCCCTCCGCCCACGCCACCGAAAACCAGAGCGCGGCGTCGGGGCGTTCCGACCAGATGCGGTAGTCGGCCATGACGCGGTCGAAGTCGCCGGCATCGAAAAGGTGCTGCGAGACGATCGTGTCGCGCGCGGTGCGGACGACGCCGGCCATGTTTGCGGCGAGGATCGGGAAGGTCTCCATTCCGGCGCAGCCGCCGAAGAAGACCCAGGTGTTGCGGACCGGTTGTGCTCCGGCTTCGTGGAGCAGTTGCACGAGGCGGCGGCCGACGAGCGGGTCGTTGCCGATGCCCTCGTAAGCGCGCATGTAGGCGTCCCACAAACTCATCCAGCCCGGCGGCTCGGGCCAGAGGCGCAGGACGCCGTGATCGTCGTCGGCGAGGACGATGCGTCCACCTGGTTTCACCGCGCGCACCATCGACTTCACCGCGCGCAGCGGATCGGGAATGTGCTCGAGAAGGAATCGCGTGTGCGCGACGTCGAACGTTCCCCATTCGTCGTCCGATTCGTCATCTAAGTTGAGATTCAGCGCGTCGCCGGCGCGGAGGTCCGCGAGTGATGCCTCGCCATCGTTTGCCGCAAGGCGTTTGGCCGCGGCGAGTTGCTCCTCGTTGTATTCGATGCCGACCACATGTCCCTTCGGCACGGCGCGCGCCATCATTCTCGTGAATTGGCCGAGGCCGCAGCCGAGGTCGAGGATGCGCTCGTCGCCGCGGAGGTTCATCTCGCGCAGCATCGCCGAGTTGAGCAGGACGTCGTTCATCAGCGACAGGCGCCGCTGCTCGTCGTCGTCAGTTCCGTGAATGTAGATCGACATTCAGGCGACATCCTCCACCGGAAATCCAGCATCGATCCAGCCGTCGAGACCGCCGGCGAGCGGCCGCACCTTCGTGTATCCCTTGTCGATCAGCATGCGCGCCACACGGGCGGCTGAGGCCTCGTTTGGTCACGTGCAGTACAGCACCACCTCCGTGTGCGGAGCGAGATCGCCGAGCTGCGTGGCCACGTCGTCCATGTGCGCGAGGATGGCGTTGGGGATGGCGCGCGGGTTGTGCTTGCGCGCGCCGGGCGTGCGGACGTCGAGCACGATCGGGAGCTCGCCGCGGTCGAACATCGCCTTCAATTCGCGCGGCTCGATGCGCGCCAGGCGGAGTTGTTTGAGGAAGTGAAGCCGCTGCGCCCACTTCACGGCGATCAGAACGACGAGGAGCGAGCCGATGACGACGAGCGCCCATCCGCCGAGGTTTTCGAGCGCCGCGAGAAGGCGATCGATGGCGCGATGGAAGGCGCGGCCCGCGGCGACGGCCGCTCCGGCCCAGATCAGCGCGCCGATGCCGTCGTAGAAGACGAAGGCGAGCGTGCCGCTCCCGGAGGAGCCGGCCAGCGGCGGCGCGACGGTCGAGAATCCGGGGATGAACTTCGCGATCAGCAGCGATTTCAACCCCCACCGCTCGAACCGAGCTTCCGTATCGCGCACACAGGAGTCGGGTGAAAGCGAGATGCGGCAGAGCGTGCGCAGGATTCGATATCCGTAACGGCGGCCGAGAAGGAACCACATGTAGTCGGCGACGAGTGATGCCGCCAGCGCCGCGAGCAGGATGTTCGTCGACGACATCTTCCCGTCGCGCGACAACGCCCCGGCCACGATCAGCGCCGGAACCGCCGGCACCGGCGCCCCGAGTTGTTCCAGCAGCACGTTGATGAAAATCAACGAGACGCCGTAGACGAGGACGTAGTGGACGAGGTGGATCACGGGGTCATGGTAGCGGGTGTGGGGGGTGGGGTGTGGGGAGTGGGAGCCGGTTTCTGTTGTCGGTTGTCGGGAGTCGGTTGTCGGTGCCGGTTGCTCTGACACGCAAAGCACGATCGTCCGGCCACCGACAACAGACAACAGACAACGCGCGAAGCGTCACCTAACCAAACCACCCCCATCCAGTCTAAGGTTCCGACGATGGAGATGACGACCGACGTTGCGGTGGTAAGCCGGGCAAGGGCCGGCGATGCCGATGCCTTCCGCCAACTGGTCGAGCGTCATTCCAAACCGATGTTTCGAGTGGCCTATCGCATGACTGGAAATGAACATGATGCCGACGACGTGGTTCAGGAGACATTCCTGCGCGCTTACCGCCAGCTCCGCAATTTTGAGGAGCGCGCGAATTTCGGCACCTGGCTGCACCGCATCGCCATCAACTGTTCACTCGACCTGCTCCGCGCACGTGGACGCTCCGACAAGCATTACGGCGGCGATCCCGAGTCCGCCGAACTGGCGGGTGCGGCTGCAGCGAGAAGCGAAGCGCAGCAGGATCGGCTGCTGATGTCGGCCGACCTGCAGAAGCACGTCGCCGCGGCCATGGAACTTCTGAGCAGCAACGAGCGGACGGCCTTCGTCCTCCGCCACTTCGAAGGAATGCCGGTCGAAGAGATCGGAAAAACACTGGGCATTCAGGTCAATGCCGCAAAACACACGATCTTCCGCGCCGTGCGCAAGTTGCGCGAAGCGCTGGAGCCGTTCGTGAGGTCGACACCATGCAACACCTGACAGAAGAGCAGCTCGTTTCGCACTACTACCGCGACGGCGATGCGCCGTTCGCGCCGCAACACCTCACCGAATGCGACGAATGCCGCGCGCAGTTCGACACGCTGTGCGGCGTCCTTACGCTCGTCGATCAGCTTCCCGTTCCGGAGCGCGGCGACGCGTACGGCGACGAAGTCTGGACGCGCCTGCGCTGGAAGCTCGGCAGCAATCGCCGCCGCTCCGTCTACGGCTGGATGTCGATCGCCGCGGCGCTCGTCGTCGCGTTCATCGGCGGCATCCTCTGGCATGCGCGGACGCAGCAGGCTCCGGCGCCGAGGACGATCGTCGCGCATCACGCGCCTGCTCCCG
>DATART010000258.1:0-1746 GCA_036264035.1 Thermoanaerobaculia bacterium
CGCCATGCGAACGCCGAAACGCTCCTCGGCCGACCCCTCTCCCTGCTCCTGCAGCGATTCTTCCGTCAGCATGACCACCGAGTCGTGGATGCGGATGTGCGCGTGGACGATGCGGCCGCTCGGGATCTCGGACGTGTAGAGCACCGTCGCGCCGAACGCGCGGTGGTAGAAGTTGAGAGCTTCGCGCCCGTCGGGCACCATCAGGTGCGCCACCACGCGCCGTTCGTCGGGTCTGCCACCTTTGATCGACATCGCCTACTCCTCCTCGCGCATGATCCAGACGTGTCCCGCCGGATCGATCAGCAATCGCCGGATCCATCGGTCGACCGGCCGCAGCGGCTTGAGCCGCAGACGGTAGCGGCGCTCGCGGCCGCTCTGCTCGACCTCGACCAGACCGGCGTCCAGCAACACTTTCAGATGCTGGGAGATGGCCGGTTGAGAGATGTGAAACGGTTCCGCAATCTCCGACACCGTCCGGTCCGCGCGCCGCAGAAGTTCGAGAACAGCGCGACGGGTCGGATCGGCAATGGCCCGGAAGACGTCATTGCTCGCGGGGGACGGCATCGCGCCGAAATATAAGTCGCTGCTTATATGAAGTCAAGCCGCGGCGGCAAATCATTTCACCCAGCCGACCGTGGCTCCGCCGCTGAAGAGCGGCTGCCCCTCGTACATCGTGATCTCAAACTTGCCCTTGATCACGCGTTGCTCACCGGCCTGCCTGACGTCGATGTCGACGCCTTTGTCCGAGGTGAATGTGAGCTTCTCGGAAGAAGAGTCGATGATGAAATCGTCGATCGGTGTGTCGACGTGCAGCGACGTTTTGCCTTTCGGAATGGTCACCGTCATCGGCGCCGGCGCCTCTTCCTTCGCAGTGATGTGCAGATGCACCTTCTCTCCGTTCTTCACCGTCTCATCGACCTCCGCGTCGATGCGGATCAGGCCTTCGTCGTACGCCTCTTTCAATGTGAACGCCGTTTTCGCCGGCGGCTTCGCGGCGGTCGATACCGGCGCCGGACCCGCTCCCGTCGCGATCAGTTTCCGTTCGAACTTCGTGGTCTTCGCGCCCTCGGCGATCGTGAAGGTGTTGCGCACGACGCCGAACGGCACGGCGTCGCTGAGCCAGTAATCGCCGCTTTCGGTTGACGGTCCCGGACGTTTGATCGAATAGCTGTAGCGATCCGTCTTCTTGCCGTCGACGATCTCGCTGCCTTTGAAGACCACGGCCGGACCGTACTCCGGCATGTTCTCGGCCACGAGCTTCACGGTATTCGCATCAAACACTGTCTGCGTGTCGCCGTCCCCGCCTGCGCCGCCGACGATCGACGGCCCGTAGTCGAGGAGATCGCGATCGACATTGAAGCCGCTCGTCATCGTGTAGCGAGTGATGACCAGCGGGTACTTGCCGTTCGAGTCCATCTTCATCTCGATCTGCGGCCGTCCTTCGTCGTCGCCGAGCCGCGTCAGCGTCACGGTCATGTCGACATTCGCAGGGTCGGAGCTGTGATCGGCGTAGCGCGCCCACGTCCCCGGCTTCGTGTCGCCGAAGTACGCCTTCTTCCAACCGGCGGCCGATGCGAACGGTGATGTCGCGAGCGAGAGAATGAGCAGAACGAATATGCGGCGCATGCCGCGCAGTATAGGACTGGCCCCGCGGCCGCCATCGGCGTATCGTTGCGGAAATCCCAGTCCAACGAAAAGGAGAGCTCATGTCCTTTCCTCACGTGAATTACCTCGCCGTCCTGGTCA
>DATART010000279.1:0-2152 GCA_036264035.1 Thermoanaerobaculia bacterium
CATCGTTAGTCACGGAAAAGACGCGCCATGTGGTGGCCATGCGGATCGCGCCGATGGCGATGAGCAGCGCCGCGATCACGGCGGGACGAACTCGTGGTAAGCGCTGCATCGGCGGCGGATTCTACTGCGCACGACTCTTGCCTCCTGCTGAACCGGAGGTAGTTGTCATGCGCCATCGCCGTCATCTCATCGTCTTCGTGGCCACGTTGTTCGTCTGCTGCCTGGCATTGGGCAACTGCAGGAAGGCTGAGCAGCCAGCGGAAACGAATACGAAGGGCAACGCCACCGACCGCGATGCCGCCACCGGCACGAGCGGTACCGGAGAGCCGGCCTCGCCGTCGACGGCGACGACCACCGCGGCGCAGCAGCTCGGCACGGTCGCGCCGAGCGCGGCAAACGGCACGATCGCCTTGACCGGTACCGAGGAAGTGCACGGGCAGAAGACGGAGACGACGTCGACGCTTCAGGGACCGGGCGGAACGACGACCGCGTCCGTGGCCAAGCCGACCGATACGATGGCGACGTTCAAGACGACGACCGGAACCTCGACGGCCGCCGTAAAGAAGCACTGATGCGCAATTTGTCGTTTTTCGCCTTCGCGCTTTTGATCGCGGCCTGTCCGGGCGATCGCCGCACCGACGAGTCTCGGAGCGGACCGGCGCAGACATCGACGACGACGCGCAATCCGCAGGCGGTGCCGGAGAACAGCACGGCCATGAATCCGGTCACGCCGCCGCAGACGTCGATGCCTTCGACGCGCGTGGGCGGCGCGTCTACGCCGGCGGTCGAGGTGCAACTCACCGAATACGAAATCCAGATGCCCGATTCGCTCGCGGCGGGCCCGCAGCGATTCAAGATCGCCAACGCCGGTAAGCAGACCCACAACTTCGTCATCGAAGGTGCGGGGATTTCGCAGAAGCTGGCGTCCGATCTCAGCCGCGGCGATACGACCGAGCTGACGGTGAATCTTCCCGCCGGTTCATACACGGTGTATTGCCCGGTGGATGGACATCGCGGCAAAGGGATGCAGCGCACGATCGTGGTGCGGTGAGGCGAACACGGTTCGTCGGGTCACTCCGGCTCTTCGAGCGTGAGACCGACCGCATCGAGCAGCGCGTAATTAAGTTCCACAGTTTTCGAGCTCCCCAGCGAGCCGACAAAGTCCGTAAGAGTGCTTTTCGGCAGGCTGACCAATTCGTCGCAATGGATCGAGCTGTCGTGCTTTAAGCCTTCATCGATGCCCACGAGAACCTGCGACCGCAGGTCGTGATACGACGAGTACACGGGTGCGCAAATCACAGAAGAAAGCCGCGATTGAATCGCCGCCTGTCGGCTGACGATCACGAAAAACGCGCGACGCGCGAGGGTCGAATTTTGAGGGATGGCGCAGACGGTATAGCTCACCGCGTCTCACGAGAGTGCTTGATACTCCAGCGCGTCTGCAGCTTCGGCATTCAACTCGTCGGCGACTGCGTTGATCAGAGCCACTTCCTCTTCGTCCGACCTCTTTGATTTTCGAAGTACCTGACGGATCGCATCGACGATGAACTGATCACGGTTGTTCGAGATGGAGTCGAACTTTGAGATCAAGTCTGCTCACCTGAATAGTCATCAGGTCGATAGGGTACAGCGATCGTGCCAGATCGTCACATAGGTTTCGTCAACCGGATCACCAGGAACGGATTGATCGCGCTACGCGCAAGCCGCGGAAAGCGATCCATCGCGGAAAACAGCAACTGCATAGGCAACGCGAAAGCGCGGCCGTACCAGTGCTGCCGCACCTGGCGGAATCGCAAACGTCCGTTCGGACTGATCGCGGCGACGGCGATGCGCGGATCGAGATCGTTCGCGAGTTGCACGACTTCGGCGAACGCCGGCAGGAATCTTTCGCGGGTCGAATGGAAGCGCGCCGAGCCGCCGCGCGTGTTGTGCCAGAAGTCGATCGGGAAAGCGCCGTTGGGGAAGTCGAGATAGAGCGTACCGCCCGGCGCGAGGACGCGCAGGAGGCCGGCGAGGAAGTCGCGTCGCGCGGCGTCGCGGTTCGGCAACGGCTTGACGCGATACTTATCGCCGCCCATTTCTTCGACGCCGATGTGTTCGAGCACGCCTGAACAGAGCAGGACGTGAAAATACGCATCGGCGAAGGGGAGCC
>DATART010000300.1:0-7049 GCA_036264035.1 Thermoanaerobaculia bacterium
TGCCGAGATCTACGGTGAGGAGATGATTCAGGGCGCCAGCATCTCCATCAAATACGAGATCACCAACCAGCGCGCCACGCCGATCCTGATCGCCGATCTGATCGCGCAATCGAACTACGATCCCGACACCCGCACCGTCACCATCGACATCGGCTCCGAAATCCCCGGCGAAGAACTGCTGCCGCGCCTGATCTCGATTCCGTCCGGCGAGCGGCGCACGTTCAACACCGGCGCGCACATCAATATCCGCATTCCTCCGAATTCTCCGTGGACGCCGAAGCCGCACGCGCTCCAGCTCCGCGTCAACTTCCTCGGCGATCCCGCGCCGTTCCTGAAGCTGGTCGACATTCCGGAACGGGCGGTCCGTGACAAGAAGCTCGCCGACGAGCTGTTCCCGAAATGGATCGAGCGGAATGAGACCGTGACCACGAACGCGCTCCCGATGCGCTGGCAGGGTCCGCGGACGAGCGGAATCGAAGATGCGCCGCCGGCGAGGCGGCGGCGCGGACCGGGTTAGCCGCACGCCCGGCAGCCATCTTTCGCAACCGCGCGCCCGAACAACGATAACGCGCTGTTGAAGGAGCCTCGGGCGACTGACCCCGCCGGCCGTGCCGGCCTAGAAACTCGCGATCGCTTCCTGTTCGTTCTCGTAGACCTCGAACACGGTGATCAGCTGCGTCACGTGGAGAAGCTCATTGAGTTTCGCCGGGAGGTGCAGCAGTTTCAGCTTGCCGCCCTTGTTCGTCACGGTCGTGTACGACCCGACCAGTTCGCCGATTCCGGACGAATCGATCGTCGTCACCCCGGAGAGGTCGAGCAGGATCTTATTGCTGGAGGCGCCCGCGATCACGTCGCGAAGCTGCTGATCGCCCGCACCGATCGTGATCTTCCCATCGACTTTGATGATCGCGATGCCGTTTACGTCGCGAGTGGTGGCTTTCATCTCTCTCTTCTCCTTTGTCTGCTTCCCCGCGGCAGCCCGCGGACGCGGAAGATATCAGGCTTTGCCGCTGGCGATACCGGTTCCTTTGGCCAGATTCTTGGTCATGACCAGCGAAGTTCCGGCGCCGTCCTCGAACGAATAACGGATGTGATCCATGAAGGTGCGCATGTAGAAGATGCCGCGGCCGCTCGTTTTCATCAGGTTCTGCGGGTTGAGCGGATCGCTCACCTTCTCCGGATCGAAGCCGGTGCCCTCGTCGGAAATGGTGATGGCCAGCTCATGGCCGTGCAGCTCGAACGTGGCATTGACCTTCTTTTTCACGTCGAGCTTGTTGCCGTGCTTGATCGCGTTGGCCACAGCTTCACGGACGGCCATGCCGATCCAGTGGGAACCGTCTTCGTCCATCCCGGCGTTTTCGCAGAGATGTTCGGCGATCACCTGCACGAGCTCGATGTTCTCGAACCGACTGCTGATGGTGATCTCGATCCGCTCGCCGTCACGTTCCATCAAGTTTGAACCGCCGCGCATTGTAAATGAAAGAGTGAAGGGTGAAGAGTGAAGAGTGAAAACGGAATCGTGAGCAAGGCGCGGCCGTTCAAGTCGCCATGTCCCGACGGCTCCCACAATTTGTCGTAGCACTCTTCCTCGTCACCTCGGCGGCGCACGCCGCCTCGCTCGACGCCGAGATGAAAGTGGTCGAGAAACTGCGCGGACTTACGTTCGCGCATCCCGTCGTGTCGAAGACCATCACCCGCGCCGAGCTGCCCAAAGTGTTGCGCGCACAGATGGAGAAATCGCTGCCGTATTCGCCCGACGACTACGCGGTCGTCCTGCGCGCGTTGCAACTTGTCGACGGCGGCAAGAGCGATCTCGTCGGCAGCATGCTGGCGCTCTACGAATCGCAGGTCCTCGCGTTCTACGATCCGCTGACGCATACCTACTTCGCGATCGACAAGCTGCCGCCGGCGGCCGAAGGAATCGGCGACAGCGACATCCTTCGCCAATCGGTGGTCATCCACGAGCTGACGCACGCGCTGCAGGATCAGCGTTTCCGCGCCGGCGCACGTGATCTGGCGCTGCAGAAAGACACCGACGGCGGCCTTGCGCTGCATTCGCTGCTGGAAGGGGAAGCGACGCTGGTCATGCTCGACTACGTGCTCGACAAAGCCGGCCAGAAGCTCGACGACGTGCTGGCCAATCCGGAAGTGCTTTCGATGATGACGTCGTCATTGGATGCCGCCGACAAAACCGTCGGCTCCTCCACGCCGCGCTACTTCGCCGAGTCGCTGAAGTTTCCGTACTCGGAAGGGCTGAAGCTCGTCATCGATGGCTATCGCCGCGGCGGCTGGAAGATGGTCGACCGCATGGACGAAAATCCTCCGCGCTCGACCCGCGAAGTGCTCCATCCCGCCGAGTACTTCGCCCGCCTGGCGGGAGCCGCCGCGCCGGCTGCTGCGTTCGACGACAAATCGCCGATCCCGCACGCGCTCACCGTCGAGCACCTCGGCGAATTTCACTGGCGCTTTCTCGTCGGCGACGCCGGAGCCGGGTGGATGGACGATCGCGTTACTGTCGTGCAGAATGCGAAATCGGATCCGACGGTCCTCGTCGACACGCATTGGGAAAACGCCGAACGCGCCCTAGCCTTCAGCGATGCGTACGGTAAGTTTCTTCGCGGACGCGGCCTCGAGCCGAAGATGGCGCTCGACGGCCTCCGCGTCCGCGCCGCGTACGGAGCCGACGCGAAGCTGGTGGAGTCCTTCGTCCGATGAACGTCGATTACGAGAGCCTCGAAAGCGACGTCGCCAACGGACTCTTTCGCGAGTCGCTGCGCGAGGAACTGCTCTTCGGATTCCGCCAGATCCACAACGCCGGCGAACGTCTTCCATTAGCCTCGTACTACGCCGCGCAGATCGCCGGCATCGTCAACAGCGGCGCCACCGAGCCGCTGGACAAAGATCTCGCCTTCCACCTCTATCAGGAAATCCTGCTGGCCGTCGAAGCCGCGCGCGCGGAAGTGCTGGGAGAAGAAATCCCGTTGACGTAGTTCTCCGCGTCTCCGCGCCTCCGCGTGAAAAGCCTTTTGTGAAGTCCACATACAATCCGACCCGATGACGCTGCTGCTCGGCATTTACGCCTTTGCCATCGGCGCGATCGTCGGAAGTTTTCTCAACGTCGTCATCCATCGCTATCCGCGCGAGGAGTCGATCGTCTTTCCGGGCAGCCACTGTCCGCAGTGCGATGCCGCCATCCGCTGGTACGACAACATCCCCATCTTCAGTTTTGCCGCGCTGCGCGGACGCTGCCGCGCCTGCGGTGCCGGCATCGCCTGGCGCTATCCGCTCGTCGAGCTTGCGAACGCACTTTTTTACCTCGCCGTCTATTTGCGCACCGGACCTTCGGCCGCATTCGTCATCATCGCCGCCATCATCTCGATGACCATCGCCCTCATCTACATCGACGCCGATATCCAGATCCTGCCGGACGTGATCGACGTTCCCGGAATCGCCATCGGTATCGGCGCCGGCGCCCTCGGCCTCGGCATCCTCCATCCCTCGCTGATGCTGGCCGACTCGCTCGTCGATTCACTCTTCGGCGCGCTCCTCGGCGCGGCCATTCCGCTGGCGATCATCGGCGCCTACTGGCTGATCCGGCATGCCGAAGGGATGGGACTCGGCGATGTAAAACTGCTGGCCATGTTCGGCGCCGTCGTCGGTTGGCGCGCCGTTCCCGCGGTGCTGATGCTCGGCGCGGTCAGCGGCACGATCATCGCCATCCCGGCGGCGCTGAAGAGCGATCGCGGCATGCAGCTTCCGATTCCGTTCGGCGTCTTCCTCGGCTTCGGATTTCTGCTCGTTCTCTTCTTCGGTCCATCGCTCGGCGAATGGTGGCTGCGCGTCTTCATGCCCTGATCTCGTTACACTGAGGCATGGCGCGATCCGGTCCGCTGCAGCGGGAGATTCAGACGCTCGTGCGCGGGCTGCTCGTTTTCCTGGCCGCGCTGATCGCCGCGCTGCTCCTTCTCGTGCTCTCGATGCTGGGGATGAACCGTCCCACCGCGATGGGCGACGAGGTCGTGAGCGCGATCGCGCCGCTGACGCACGCTTCGCGCTCCGATCTGCAGGCACGGCTCAATCTTCTGATCGGCGAGAACGGCATCAGCCGCATCGAGATTTATCGCGACGACCGCTTGTACGCAGGCGTTGGCGAGGTCATGCCGTCGGCGGAAGTCGTGACGCGCGGTCTGCCCGGCGGCGGGCGGATGCTCATCTACTTCGACATGTCCGGCTGGATGGGCGGCCGGCGCACTGCGCTGGTCGTCGCCGCCTGCGCGACCTTCGGCACGATGGCCGGCGTTCTCATCCTCATTCTCTATGTGCCGAAGTTCGTACGGCCGATCGAAGAGCTGCTCGTGCACGCGCGGCAGCTCGGCGAGCGCGATCGCGGAGACGACGATGCGCGCTACCTCGTGCACTCGTTCCGCGAAGCGGTCGAACGCATCCAGCAGCAATCGCACGAGCTCGAAAATCTGCGCGACGTCGCCGGCGGGCGCGGTCCCGACATCCGCGCGCTGGCCGGCACCGTTCATCGCAACTTCAGCTCCGGATTCATTGCTGTCGATGCCGGCGGAATGATCGTCGCGCTCAATGACGTCGGCCGGTCGATGCTCCGTCAGCCGCCGGAAGAGGAGCTCACTGAAGTGCCTCTTTCTGCGCTGCCATCCGGATTTGCCGCCGTGATCGAAACATCGCTGGCGTCGCGCACCGCCGTCACGCGCCGGGAAATCGTGATCGAAGAAGCAGAATTGCTGATCGGCATCAGCACCGTCCCGCTTTTCGAAGACAAACGCTTCCTCGGCTTGTTCGGACTCTTCACCGATCTCACGAACATCCGCGCCATGGAAGGGCGCGTACGCGACCTCGAGAACCTCGTCGGGCTCGGACAGGTGTCGGCCGGCATCGCCCACGAGTTCCGCAACTCGCTGTTCACGATCCTCGGCTACCTCCGCCTCGCGCAGCGGTCCGCACCGCCGGAATCGGCCGAGAAGATCGCCAGCGCCGAAAGCGAGGCGCACCGGCTCGCGGGCGCGGTCGACACGCTGCTGAATTTTGCCAGCCCGCTCAGCATCCGCACGCAGCGGGTCCGTCTCGACGAAGTCGCGGCCGAGGTTGTCGAACGCGTTTCGGCCGGTGCTCCTGACGTGCAGTTCCGCTCAACCATTGCGGCCGTCGAGGTGCATGGAGACCGCGAACTGCTCGCCAGGGCGATCGAGAACATCGTGCGCAACGCGGTCGATGCGGTCCGCGAACGCCATCCCGACGGCGGCGGCATCGTCGATGTGATCGTCACCAGCGAGCCGCACGCAAAGATCGAAGTGCGCGACAACGGCGTCGGCCTGAGCTCAGAAGACACCGCGCGGCTCACGCTCCCCTTCGTCTCCGCAAAAGCGAAAGGATTCGGTCTCGGACTTCCGCTGGCGCGCAAGATCGCACTCCACCACGGCGCGACGCTGTCGCTATCCGGGACTCCGGGCGAGGGCGCGACGGCCACGATCGAGTTTTTTCCGTGAACGTGTCGGGCCGCAGCTACGAACGCCCCGGCCGCGCGCGGAGGCGCGCTCGCCAATGCAGCCCCGCGCTCAGCGCGGGGTAACGAGCGTGGGCCAGCGTTGTGGCCGCGGAGGCGGCCACTACAAAATGCTCCGCGCCGCGCCGAGCGAGCGCGCCTTCGCGCGCGAGATGCTACATCGTGTGTTACAAAAGGTAACAGAACTCGAACGCATGGCTGTAGTCAATAACCAAGGCGAGTCGCGTAAACTGCTGATATCGAAGCGCTAACGCCAATTCAACCGCATGGCACCTGCCTCGCTTAAGGAGCCGCCCATGGTCTATGAAGCATCACCAGCCTGCCGCGGGCGGATGCGCGGATTCAGTCTTGCCGAGGTGCTGGTCGCCGTCGCCATCATGGCGGTCATCATCCTCGCCCTCTTCGGACTCGTCACCGGCGGCGTCAGGCAGGTGTACGGCGGCAAAAAGATGACCGAGGCCGCGACCATCACCGAGTCGGCGATGCAGCGCGCGAATATCAACCAGCCGCAGGTCCTGCTCGACGGCGTCAACACCGACACCTCGAAGACCATCACCTGGTCCAAGGCTGCGTCGGGCACTGTGTCGACCGACGTCACGCCCGCCGCAGAAACCGGGACGACGGTTCCGATCACGACGCGGAACTCCTGGCGCACGTTGCTCGTGAATTCCGAGCTGCCCGCCTCCGCCGCGCATCCGGCGAAGTTGACGGTGACCATGTCGGCGCAACCACCGGGCAAGAACTTCGGCAACGCATCAATGGTTCAGATCATCGTCGAAACGGAATGGTGGGAGTGGGGCACCCGGCAACGCCGCGTTCGCCTGCAGACGCTTAACCTCAGAGTCGTTCCCTCATGAGACGCGGGAACAGGAACAACTACATGACCCCTTCGACGCGACATAGCCAACGCGGTATGACCATGATGGAAGTCCTGGTCGCGATGCTGATCTTCACGGTCGTTTTTCTCGTGGCCCTCGGCCTCTACCAGGTCGCCAACCGCGCCTATCTGCGCACGGATGCGGCCACGATTCAGCAGCAGAACGTCCGTTTCGCCATGGACCGCATGGCCGAAACGATCCGCGACGCCGGCGCGAACTACAACACCCTCGGCGTGAACAACCTCGCCGACGAACAGGTGGAAGGCGCGTGGGAAGCCGCTCTCTTCGTACGAGGTGACTACAACAACCTGCCCGAGATGACGCTGACGTCGGCGACCTTTCCGATCGTCACGACCGGCAACAACGAGATCGTCGGCTACGTGTTGCGCAAGCCGGGCGGCGACGCCAACAACCCGATCTCTCTGGCGATGAAGATCGACACGAGCACGCCTCGCAATGCCACGCTGACCGGCACGACCTTGGCCGGCGAGGAGACGGTGACGGTCAAGGCAGCCGCGGCAACGCTGGCCGACGAAACGGATCCGCCGTACCAGCTCACGCGCGTGACACTCGATGCCTCCGGCAATCCGCAGTATGAAGTCGTGGCGGAGGATGTGTTCCGCCTCTCGTTCAATTACCTC
>DATART010000381.1:0-9219 GCA_036264035.1 Thermoanaerobaculia bacterium
CCAACCGGCGTGAATTCCCTCCGCGACCGCTGCCGCGGTCGGAAATTTCGACGCGATCGATGACCGGTGGTCGCTCGCTTCGCTCGGACCACCGGCTACCGTACGAGTCGCCTCCGGCGACGGCATTCTGCTAATTTGGACACGTCTGGTCTGTGCCACACCGGCAGGATCGCGGTGGCACAGACGGGCCCAGACCTTTTCCTGTGCTGGTGAGCCCTCGCGATGGCTGGCAACTTCACAGCTCCCGGCGCGACAGGAACGCGGTGCCGTCGAGCAGCTTGTGCGACCAGGCGCGCTTGCGCCACTCGTCGAAATCGATCTCGCGGCATTCCTTCGCATCCTCGAAAAATGCTTCGCGCAATTGCGCGGCGATCCGCGGGTCGGTGAAGCCGACACTGACTTCGTCATTGAGGAGGAACGAGCGGTCGTCGAAATTCGTCGAGCCGACGCATGACCATGACTGATCGACGATCATCACCTTCTGATGCGAAAGCGTCTTGCGATATTCGAAAACGCGCACGCCGCATTCGAGAAGGTCGCCGAAGTGATGGTGGCTGGCGTGCTGCACGAGCGGCGCGTCGATGACCTCGGCGGCTGGCAGCATGATGCGAACGTCGACGCCGCGGCGCACCGCTTCTTTCAGCTCCTCGATCGCGTCGGCGTGCGGCAGAAAGTACGGATTCTGGATGAGCAGCTCCTTCTGCGCGGCACCGATGGCCAGGTAGTAGAGAAGTTGTACGGACGAGATACTGTCGCGCGGCGAGGCGAACGCGACGTGTGCGTCGGTGCCGGCCACCGGCTCGAGCTTCGGGAAATACTTTTCGCCGGTGGGAACGCGGCCGGTCTCCTCGATCCAGTTCTCGCAGAAGACGCCCTGCACCGTGCCCGCCACAGGGCCTTCCATGCGCACGTGCGTATCGCGCCAATGCTTGCGGTCCTGCGCGTGCCCGGTCCACTCCTGGGCGATGCCGTGGCCGCCGATGTAGGCGACGCGGCCGTCGAACACGGCGATCTTGCGATGCGTGCGGTTGTTCATCCGGCCGACGTTATCGAAGCGCAACGGATGAAAGAGATGCGCTTCGCAGCCGGCCTCGCGGAGTGATCCGATCATTTCGTGCCGGTGTTTCGCGCGCGACGAGCCGGAGTAGTCGATGAGAAAGCGCACTTCGATTCCTTCGCGCGCGCGTTGCGCAAGCGCGGCGGCGAGGCGATCGCAGATATCCCCGTTCCACCAGATGAACGTCTCGATGTGAATCGTCGACTTTGCCTTTGCGATGTCGTCGAGCAGCCGGTCGAAGTACTCACCGTTCTGCAGCACCTCCACGCGGTTCCCTTTGTCCAGCGCCCCCTCGGTGATGCCGATGAATGTCGGCACCATCCCTTCGACATCGCGGCCGCGGCCTGCCATATCGAAGGTCGCTTTGCTGCGCCGCCGGTTGGTCGTCCAGAGCAGGAGCCACAGGATGCCGATGGCGAGATCCCGCCAGTCGAACCGGATGCGTCGCGATTTGCGCTTGGCCACGGTCCGCGGTTAGTTCACGGCGCGTTCCAACCGCGTTCCGACTCAGACCGCGGGGCCGATAGGGCGACAGATGAGCTGATACACCCCCACTACGTCGCCGCTGACGTCGTCGAGGTCCGCTTTCATTTTGCCGAGGACGGTCTGGAACTCGGGATCGGTCTGCAGCGACTGTGTCCAGGGATGTTTCACCCAGGCGAACCAACTGTGATTTCCGAGCTCGGCGCTGCGATTGACCCAGTGCATGGCGGCGTCGCGGTTGCCGATCCTGGCGTAGACGAGCGCCTGGCGCATGGCGGCCCAGTGTCCGCGATTGGCGTCGGCTTCGAACGACTTCAGCGCGGCTTCGGCGGTGGCGTTGTCGCCTTTGGCGGCGGCGATCATCGCGCGAAGACTCTTGCCGAGGTAGTGCTGCGGCACGAGTTTCGTGATGCTCGCCGTCTCCGCTTCCGCGGCGGGCAGATTGCCGAGGAGGATGAAGGCGTAGGCGCGGATGTCGTGTCCGGCGAGCTCGGTATCCTTCGCTGCCAGCGCGGCCTGCGAATTCGTCAGCGCGCCGTCGGGATCGACGGCGTTGACGTACCAGTAGCCGCGGATTTTCGCCTCGTTCGAATTCGGATCGAGACTGATCAGCCGGTCGCCGACGCAACGGACGCGCTGCGTGTCGCCGACCGACACGTAATAGCTGGCGACGTTGTTGAGCGCTGTGGTGTCGTTCGGATTGAGCCGCAGGGCGGCGAGATTCTCGCGGACCGCCTCGCGGAAACGGTCCGGCAGGCGGACGAAGACGCGCCCGAGCGCGAGGTGCGCGGCGGCGAGATTCGGATCGAGCTTCACCGCTTGCCGCGCGTAGAACTCCGCGCGTTCGGTGACTTCGGGGCCGGTGTCGAGTCCGCGCGCCTGACCGAGCGACATGGCTACGGCAAGGTCCGCGTAGGCGGCGGCAAAGTTGGAGTCGAGCGCGATCGCGCGCCGCAACGCGGCCTCCTCCGCCTGATGCTCGGCGGGCACGAGGCTGCCGCTGAGCGCGCGGGCGCGAAGGTACTCCTCGTACGCGCGCGGATTCGACGATCGCGGCTCCGAGGCGTTGCCCGATTTCTGCACGCCGAGCTTTTGATTGAGTCCCGCCACTGTCCGCGACGAGACGTCGTCGATCAGCTTGATGAGATCGGCGCGCTTGCCGTCGATCGTGTCAGCCCAGACGTTGTAGCCGGTGCGCGAGTCGGTGAGCTGCAGGTTCACGCGAACGAGATCGCCGGCGGCCAGGAAATGTCCTTCGAGAACGCTGTCGACGTGCAACTGATCGGCAGCCGTCTTCGTGTCCACCTTCTTGTTGTGAAAGCCGGCGATGGCGGACGTCGGCCGCACCTGCAGTGACGGAATCTGCTGCAGCTTGGTCACGAGTGCGTCGGCCAGGCCGACGGAGAGGAAGTCGTCCTTGGTGTTGTTGGAGATGTTGTCGAGCGGCATGACGGCCATCGAATGGATCGGCGGCGGCGCCGAGGTGGACGGAGGCGGCGCCTCGGGCGGCTTCGTGTGCCGATTGAAATAGACGATCGCGCCGGTGCCGATGACGAACGCCAGGATGGTCATCACCAGACGCATCCAACGCGGACGGGCGCGCGTGCGGCCGAGCGACGAATGCGATCGGCTGGCCGAGGTCGGGAAGCGCGCCGTCGGCGTATCGAGATCGTCGAGATCGGCGAGCAGATCGCGAGCGGACTGGTAGCGATCGTTCGGATCTTTTTTCAGCAGCTTGCCGATGATCTTCGTCGCCGCGGGCGGGAACGCGGGATCGCGCGCGACGAACGGCTCCGGCTCGGAATCGCGGATTTTCTCGAGCACCATCAGCGGCGCGTCGGCGTTGAACGGCAACTGCCCGGTTGCCATCTGAAAAAAGATGATGCCGATCGAAAAGAGGTCCGTACGAGCATCCGCGGGAATGCCGCGAATCTGCTCGGGCGCGAGGTAGTGCAGCGTGCCGAACATCCGGCTCGCGGACGATTCGCGCGACGTCGTCAGCTCCGTCGGCAGCGTCTTGGCCAGACCGAAGTCGAGGATCTTCACCTGACCGGTCGGCTCGATCATGATGTTGGCCGACTTCAGATCGCGATGAACGATGCCGCCTTCGTGTGCAGCGGCGGCGCCGGCCGCAATCTGCCGCGCGATGCTCAGGAACTCGCCGGCTTCGATCGGCCGCCGGCGCATCCGCTGCGAAAGCGTTTCGCCATCGCAGTACTCCATGACGATGAATGGAACGCCTTCGCCGGTTTCGCCGACTTCGTAAATCGTGGCGACGTTCGCGTGCCGGATGGCGGCCGCGGTTCTCGCTTCCCGGAGAAAGCGTGCCCGGCGGTCTTCCGCGGCGAGGTCTTCAGTGTGTAGAACTTTGATCGCCACCAGCCGGTCCAGCCGCTGGTCACGCGCGAGGTAAACCGTCCCCATCCCGCCTTTGCCGAGAATGCGCACAACATCGAAGCGGTCAACGCTTTGCGGGAGATCAGACACGGAGCGCGCGCATTGTACGACGCGCTCATGGTCAACTTTCTGACCACGGTTTTCGTAGGCAGGGTTATATTTGACCCGTTAACAGAAACGTATCAGAGCCTAATGACCACTACCGTCGAGCCTACGATCGAACCCGCGGTGCAACTGCCCGCCCGCTATCAACTTCGCGCCGTCCTCAAAGAAACAGCGGCAACGAGCGTCTACCGCGTCTTCGACGTCGCGAATCAGCAGGACGAAGCGATCAAGATCCTGCGCCACGAGCTCTCCGAGCCGCAGCAACTGCTCCGTTTCAAGACTGAGTTTTCGACGCTTGCGTCGCTCGAGCACGAGAGCATCGTCAAAGTCCGCGAGTTCGGATTGCTGCACGATCGCTTCCCGTACTTCACGATGGAGTACTTCGCCGGGAAGAAGATCTCGGAGTACTTCGACGGACACAGCTGGCCGGCGTTATACGACGTGATCCTGCAGATCGCTTCGGCACTTCACCACATCCATCACCTCGGCATCATTCATCTCGATCTGAAGCCGTCGAACATTCTTGTCGACGATCGCGGCCACGCGAAGATCATGGATTTCGGCGTGGCCGTGGAGAGCCGGCAGGTCCTCGACCGTCAGATTCGCGGATCGCTGCACTACATGCCGCCCGAGGTTTTGAAACAGGATCGCGTCGATTCACGCGCCGATCTCTACTCGCTCGGAATGACGCTGTACGAGACCGTGACCGGCGCGTTGCCCGGCTACGGCAAGCCGTCGATCGAGGTGATCCGGATGCACCTCGATGAGGACATCCGTCCGCCGTCGTCGATCAATCCGCGCGTGCCGCCGGAGCTCGAGCTGATCATCATGCGGCTGCTCGAAAAAGATCCGCGGCATCGCTATCCCTCGGCCGCGGCATTGCTGCACGACGTTGCGGCGGCCGCGGGCAAACGCGCCGATGCAGGCGAGCTGCTGGTAGGACGCGGCGAGCTGTTCGCGGCGCCGCTGATCGGACGGAAGACGGAGGTCGCGCAGCTCGCATCGATGATCGATGAAGCGCGCGAAGGGCGCGGCAACGGCGTGATCGTGGCCGGCGCCGAGGGGATGGGGAAGAGCCGCATCGTGCGCGATGCCACGCTGCGCGCGCAGCTCGAAGGCGCGCGCGTTTTTTGCGGACGTTGCCCGATCAACCGCAAGACCATCTACGCGCCATTCTTCGAGATTTTTCAGCAGATGTTGATGGCGGTGAATCCTGACGCCGACGTCTCCGGCGAAATCCGGCAGCTGCTGCGTCCGGTCATCGCGGCCGCGAAAGGGGAGGACTCCGCCCCCTCCGCCGGCCAGAAGTACCGCCTTTTCAACCGCATCGTGCAGGCGATGCAGGACATGTATGGCTTCCTCAGCGCGAGTTCGTCTGAAGGAGAAGCCACCGCCTCGCCACTCATTCTCGTCATCGACGATGTTCAATGGGCGGATCCGTCGACAGCCGATCTGTTCTCATTTCTCATCGGCGAAGCGCGCCAGAACCGGCTGCTCGTCATCGGAACGCTGACCATCGATTCATCGACCGAGGCGGCGACGGAACCGGGCGCGCATCTCGCGGCGTGGGAGCTTCGCGCGCGCGAAGGGAACTTCCCGATCATCCGCGTCGACGCGCTCAGCGAGCCGCTGGTCCGCGAGCATCTGCAATCGCTCCTCGGCGAGAATGACATCCCGGACGATCTCGTGCGCTGGACGTTGTGGGAGTCGGCCGGCTCGCCGCTGATCATCCGCCGCGTCGTCGACTACCTCATCGCGCACGGCTACCTGCACTGGGACGCGAACGGCTGGGTCGCGGACATGGATCGCATTCAGGGACTGCGCATCCCAGGCGGTGCGGCGTCGATCCTCATGGAGCGCGTGGAGGCGCTGGCACCGAAGCATCGCGAGGTGATCGAAACCGCGGCGGTCGTCGGCGAGTCATCCAGCGTCGAACTGGTGACGGACCTCGTCTCGGGATCGGCCGAGGAAGCGTTCCGCGCGCTGCGCGAGGTCGTGGCGCTGGGACTTCTCGACGAATCGAACGACGGCAAGACGATCACCTTCCCGCAGATCCATCTTCGCGAAGCGGTTTACAACGCGATGACCGAGCGGCGGCGCACGGAGTTGCATCAGCATGTCGGCGATGCGCTCGAACCGGCCCTCATCGGCGGCGCCGCGCATCTCCTCGGGCAGGTGGCGTTCCACTACGCGCGCGCTACCGACAAGACCAAAGGCATTCGTTACGCCGTGGAAGCTGGCGACATGGCCATGCGCACCATCGCGCACCAGGGCGCAACCGATTTCTATCGCAGCGCCCTCGAACTGATGGATCTCGCCGGCGTGGAAGAAGCGCGCAAGGCCGAGGTGCGCGAGAAGCTGGCCGACGCGTACTACCGCAGCAGCGACAACCGCGCGGCCATGCAGGCCTACCAGTTCCTGCTCAAGAGCATTCAGGCACGCAGCAGCGACGACGCGCCCAACGCCGATCTTGCCCGCGTCATGAAAAAGATCGGCAAGGTGCTGGCGAAGCGCGGCGATCAGGAAGCGGCGCTTTCGTACTTCCAGAACGCGATCGATCACTTCGAACGCCTCGGCATGACGAACGATGTGGCGGAGTTGCTGAACCGGACCGCGTGGCTTTATCGCGAGAAGGACGATCCGGAGGCGGCGCGTACCTCGGCCAGCCGAGCCCTGGAATTGCTCGATGCGAATGAGCCGAACATCGTCTTCGGCTACGTCATGAACATGCTCGGCGTCATCGAGTTCAGCCTGGGCAATTGGCAGAAGTCGCGCGAGCTGTTGATGGACGCGCTCCGAGTCGGCGAGAAGGTCGGTTCCGAACAGCTCTGCAAGGTGGCGTCGACGAACCTCGGCAACACGCTTTGGAAGTTGGGCGATTGGATCAACGCGTTGCAGTACTACAAGATGAATCTCGCGCTCTCCGAGTCCGAGGGCGATCTGTGGGATCTCATCACCGCGTACAACAACGTCGGCATCATCGAGTTCAGCCGCGGCGATTTCGTGACCGCGGCCGAGTATTTCCAGAAGAGCGTGCGCATCGACGAGAAGGTCGGCGCGGTCGAATACGAGGCGCTGGCGCGCGAGAACCTCGCCGAGGCCTTCGAGATGCTCGGCCGCTGGAAAGACGCGCTGGTCCAGTACAACCGCTGCCTCGCGCTGCAGGGGTTCGACGAAATGCGCGCGTCGCGGTCGTCGGTGTACATCCCGCTCGCGCGCCTGATGAACAAAAAGGGCGACATTGCCAAGGCGATGGCGTACGCGCAGAAGGCACTCGCCGCCGCCGAACGGGCGCGCGACGAGGATCTCGTGGCCGAGGCTTGCTACGTCCTCGCGAATATCGAGGATGAGCGCGAAAACTTCGTCGAGGCCGAGCGCTACCTCGCGCGCAGCATGTCGATTTTCGAATCACATCAGACGACGCAGGGGCTGGCGCGCGCGCACACGGCCGCGGCCAGCATGGCCTTCACGCAACAGCGGATCGACGAAGCCCGCAACCACGCGGAGCTCGGCGGCAAGTACGCGAGCCAGCTCGACGATCGCTTCACGCTGGCCAAGAACGACTGGATGTGGGGAAAGATCCTCTCATCGCAGGGCGAACGCGAAGCGGCCAATGCGAAGTTCGATGCGGCGCGGACGACGTTTGAGGAGCTGCAGACCCCGTACGAGTTGGCGCGCCTGCTGTTCGACGTCGGTCTGCTCAAGGAAGAGCCGGAAGAAGCGACGCAGACCATTCGCAGCGCCATCAAGATCTTCGAGCGCCTCGAAGCGACTCACGACCTCGAGCGCGCGCGCGGAGCGCTCTTCCGCATCAAGCCGGCCGGAAAGGCGCCCGCCAGCGGCGTGGTCGGCTTATACGAAGTCGTGAAAATCATCAACTCGACGCTGAATCTCGAGGAGGTGCTGAACCGCGTCCTCGACCTGGCCATCCGCCGCGTGCGCGCCGAGCGGGGGATGATCATCCTGCTCGATCCGATCACCAGCGCGCTGCGCACACGCATCGTCCGCAACATCAAAGATACCGAGGGTGGATCGCGGCGCTCGCCGCAATCGATCGTCAAGGAAGTGATCCAGTCGGGGCAATCCGTCATCTCGGCCGACGCACGCGCCGACGCGCGATTCGTCGAGTCGGAATCGGTGATTGCCGAGAACATCATGTCGATCCTCTGCGTGCCGCTGGTGATCCGCGACCGCATCGCCGGCGCGATCTACGTCGATCATCGCGAGGCGCGGCATCTGTTTTCACAGAAGGATTTGACGTTCATCGAAGCCTTCGCCGATCAGGCCGCGATCGCGATCGAGAACGCGCGGCTCTACGAGGAGCTGGAGGAAGCGCGGGCGCGGCTGTCGCTGGAAAATGAATCGCTGCGCCGCGAGGTGCTGGTCGAGAAGCATCTCGACTCGGTGGTCGGCAACTCCGAGGCCGTGGCCAGGATTCAGTTCTCGATCCGGAAGGCCTCGACCGGACATTCGACCGTGCTTCTTCGCGGCGAGTCGGGCACCGGCAAAGGACTCATCGCCCGTATCATCCACAACGTTTCGCCGCGCCGGAGCGGGCCGTTCATCATGTTCAACTGCGCGGCCATTCCCGAGAACCTTGCGGAGTCGGAGCTGTTCGGCCACGAGAAAGGATCGTTCACAGGCGCCGACCGCCGCAAGCTCGGCCGCTTCGAGCTGGCCAACGGCGGCACGATCTTCCTCGACGAGATCGGCAAAGTCAGTCTGTCCGTGCAGGCCAAACTGCTGCGCGTCGTCGAGGACAAGGAGTTCGAGCGCGTCGGCGGCACGCAGACGCTCAAGACGGACGTCAAGATCATCGCCGCCACGAACCTCGACATCGAGAAGGCCATCGAGCAGGGGACTTTCCGCGAGGACCTCTACTACCGCCTGAACATCATCCCGCTGATCCTTCCGCCGCTACGCGATCGGAAAGACGACATCCCGCTTCTGACCGAGCATTTCGTCCGCAAGATCTGCAAGGACCTCGGCGTGGAGACGAAGCGCCTGGAGCCGGGCGTGCTCGATCTCTTCGTCCGCTACAACTGGCCGGGAAACATTCGCGAGCTGGAAGCGACGATTCACCGCGCAATTGTGATGTCGAACGGCGAGTCGATCACGCGTAACGATTTCTACGGGCTTTTTGCCGATGCCGGCGTCACGGCTGGAGCGAACCTCCC
>DATART010000390.1:0-2480 GCA_036264035.1 Thermoanaerobaculia bacterium
AGCTCGCCGGCGGACAGCCCGCGAATTTCCTCGACGTCGGCGGCGGCGCGAGCGCGGAGCAGGTCAAGAACGCCTTCCGCATCATCCTCTCCGACAAAAATGTGAAGGCGATTCTGATCAACATCTTCGGTGGAATCATGCGCTGCGATCGCATCGCCGAAGGCGTCGTGAGCGCGTCGCGAGAGGTGGGGCTGCCGGTGCCGGTCGTCGTCCGCCTCGAAGGAACGAACGTCGACCTCGGCAAGGAGATCCTCAGCAATTCGGGACTCCCGCTGATCACCGCCGATGGGATGTGGGACGCGGCGCAGAAGGTGGTCGCAGCCGCGAAGCGGCAAGACCATCCTGAGCAAAGCGAAGGATCTCACGCGGCGCAAGGAAAATAGCTGATGGCCATCTGGGCAGACAAGAACACACGAGTGATCGTGCAGGGCATCACCGGCCGCGAAGGAACGTTTCACGCGATTCAATGCCGCGACTACGGAACGCAGGTCGTCGGCGGCGTGACGCCGGGCAAGGGCGGAACGACGCACGAGGGCTTCGCGGTCTTCAACAGTGTTCGCGAGGCACGCGAAAAAGCGGGCGCGAATTGTTCGCTCATTTTCGTGCCGCCGCCGTTCGCGGCGGACGCGATCATGGAGTCGGCCGACGCCGGTATCGAGCTGATCATCTGCATCACCGAGGGCATTCCGGTGAACGACATGATGCGTGCGCACGATTTTCTGCGGAAGTCGAACGCGCGGGCGATCATGTCGGGCGCGATGCCGTCGCGCCTGATCGGTCCGAACTGTCCCGGCATCATTACGCCGGGCGAAGCGAAGATCGGCATCATGCCCGGTCACATTCACCGTCCGGGTCCGATCGGGATCGTGTCGCGCTCCGGAACGCTGACATACGAAGCAGTCGGTCAGACGCGCGCGATCGGACAATCGACGGCGGTCGGGATCGGCGGCGATCCGCTGCCGGGCACGAATTTCATCGACTGCCTGGCCGCGTTCGAGAGCGATCCCGCCACCGAGGCGATCATCATGATCGGCGAGATCGGCGGATCAGCCGAGGAGGAAGCGGCGGCGTTCGTGAAGGAGTCGGTCACGAAGCCTGTGGTGGCGTTCATCGCCGGCCAGACCGCGCCGCCGGGACGCCGCATGGGTCACGCGGGCGCGATCATCAGCGGGGGCAAAGGAACGGCGTCGGAGAAGATGGCCGCGCTGCAAGCCGCGGGCATTCACGTGGTCGAAGCGCCAAGCGAGATGGGCGCGAAAGTGGCGGAGGTTTGGAAGGGACGGAGCTAAGCCGCCCACGGATCGATCAATTCGATCCCGAGACCTTCGAAGTGGCGGATGTTGCCAGTAGCCAGGGCCGCGTCGCGCGCGATGGCAATACCGGCAATCCGCAGGTCGCGAACATCCAGACTGCGGCCGATCTGTTGACGGCCCGCCGCAATTTTCCCCGCGGTCTGCGCTGCGGCTTCGTCGAACGAAGCAATACGCCCCGCAAAGGAGACATCGATTGCACGGGCGAAGGTGTCCTCCAAGGCTTGGCGGCGACGGCTTGGCGGGAGTAGTTCGATTCCCATTCGGATTTCAAAAACAGTGATCGCTGAGGTCCAGACGGAATTGCGCCGCTGCGTATCGAGCCAAGCGCCGATCGCAGCCTTCGACTCTGATTTCATCAACCCCGAAACGACATTCGTATCGAGCAGAATCACGGATCGAACTCTGCCGGCTGGGGCGGATATCCGCGCAACTCAGGGATTTCTTCATCGATGCCTCGAAAAATCTCCAGGAGCTCTGTTCCCAACCCTACAGGGCTTTTCTTCGCTGTTGACGGCTTTCCGAAGGATCTCTCGTACCTCTTCCTCGGTGCTGCGACCGTGAGGACGCGCGCGTTCCTGGAGCTTTTCCATGACGTCGTCTTCAATGTCGTCAACCAGCAGTTCGGTCATCGCCGGAGAATGGTGCGCCTACGGCTGCAGTTCCTCCACCCTCCCGCTCTTCAAGTTGTAGTACGCAACGATCAATCCGACGTGGTGATCGAGCACGGCTTTGCGAATGACCGCGCTGTGCGCGAGCAGGTACGCGGCCGAGCTCCTGGCGTTCGCTTTGATGGCCTTCTCGGTGCGATCCGGGCCGGTCCACGTCGGCCAACCGACGAACGACTCGCGGATGCGCTGCACGAGGGCGACGAGGCTCGGAGTAGCGGGATCTTCCGGATCGAGCGCGGCTTTCACGGCGCCACAGTCCTCGTGTCCCATCACCACGATCAACTTCGTCCAGTCGTGAGCGATCGCGTATTCGATGCTGGCGATGTCGAACGGACCGGCGACGTTTCCCGCAACGCGCACCACAAAGAGATCGCCGATGCCACGTCCGAAGATCAGCTCCGGCGGGACGCGGCTGTCGGCACATGAAAAGACGGTCACCGGCGGATTCTGCCCGCCAAAGGTGGCCTCGCGCTGTGCTCCGAGCCCGGTGTACGGAAGC
>DATART010000400.1:0-3239 GCA_036264035.1 Thermoanaerobaculia bacterium
CGAGGGCGATGGCGGCGAGGGCACGCTGTTCGCGCGTGCGAAATTGCCGCAGAACGACGACCGCGACGGCGTACATCACGGGCAGCGTGATGAGCAGCAGCAGGAGCGTGGGGACGCGGCCGAAGACGTACTGGCCGCCGAGGCGCAGTGCGATCGTTGCGACGAGCCAGATGATGAAGCCGGTCACGGCCATTCGTTTCATCGCGATCCTCCTGGGGTGATTCGGGCAAGAATAGCGAATGCGGCTCGATCAGGCCATTGCGGAGCGGAACGCCGGCATCTCACGGCGCAAGGCGCGCGAGTTGATCGCGGCGCGGCGGGTGCTCGTGAATGAGCGGGCGGTGTCGATCGCATCGCGCGAAGTCGATGCGGACGATCGCATCGCAATCGTCGAAGACGCGCCGGAGCTGGCGATCATTCGCGAGACCGAGGAGTGGATTGCGGTCGATAAACCGGCAGGCATGCCGGCACAGCCAACACGCGATCGGAAACAGCGCTCGCTGGAGGAGTTGCTGCGGCTGCGGTTTCGCGAGATCTGGCTAGTGCATCGGCTCGACACGCCGACCAGCGGCGTCATTCTGTTCGCGAGAAGTCCGGCAGCCGCCGCGAGGTTGTCAGCGATGTTCGCGAACGGCGAGATCAGGAAGACGTATCTCGCGGTCCTCGAAGGTGACGTGAACGAGGAGCGCGTTGTCGATACGCCTGTTCAGGGGAAGAGCGCGCAAACGACGTTTCGTCCTCTTCGCAACGACACCGGCACGACACTCGTCGAAGCGAGCATCGAAACCGGACGCACACATCAGATTCGCATTCATGCGCAGTCGATCGGACATCCTGTCGCCGGCGACCGGCGCTACGGATCCGGCGGACGCGCCGCGCGGCTGATGTTGCATGCGTGGAAGCTGGAGCACGCCAGCTTCGGCGTGCTTGAAGCGCCGCCGCCTACTTCGTTTTCTTTCGAGTTGCCCATCCCTCGATGATCTTCTGCGGCGTACGCGAAAGCGCCAGCGCCTCGGCGGGGACATCCTTCGTGATCGTCGAGCCGGCGCCGACGTACGCGCCCTTGCCGACGCGGACAGGCGCTACGAGTTGCGTGTCGGAGCCGATGAAGGCGCCGTCTTCGATGATTGTTTTGTTCTTGTTTACGCCGTCGTAGTTGCAGGTGATCGTGCCGGCGCCGATGTTGACGTTCGCGCCGACGTCCGCGTCGCCGATGTACGACAGATGCGACGCCTTTGCGCCTTCACCGAAGACGGCCTTCTTCGTCTCCACAAAATTGCCGACCTTCACGTGCCGGCCGAGCTTCGAGCCGGGACGGAGATGCGCGTACGGACCGACTGCAGCGTCGTCTTCGATGATCGCGTCCTCAGCGACCGTGCCGGTTTTGAGGTGGACGTCGTCGCCGACTTTCACGTTCGTGAGGTGCACGCCCGGCTCGATCACGCAACGCGATCCGATCGTCGTCGTCCCCTCGATCGTGACGAACGGATAGACGACCGTGTCGTTGCCGATCGATACGGTCGAATCGATCACCACCGTCGCCGGGTTGCGGAACGTAACGCCGTCGGCCATGAGCTTCGTGACCACGCGCCGCTGGATCTCACCTTCGACCGACGCCAGATCGGCGCGCGAGTTGACGCCGAGGGCTTCGATCGGATCGCCCGCGATCACGGCGCCGACGCGATGGCCGGCGCTGCGCAGAACGCGGAGGAGGTCAGTGAGGTAGTACTCGCCCTGCGCGTTGTCCGTGGAGAGATTGCGGAGGTTGTCGAAGAGCTGCGCGCCGTCGAAGACGTAGATGCCCGCGTTCACTTCGCGAATCTGTTTCTCATCGTCCGTCGCGTCCTTCGCCTCGACGATGCGCGTTACGGTGCCGTCGGCATCGCGCACGATGCGGCCGTACATCGCCGGATCATCGAGCACCATCGTCAGAAGCGTGAGCGCGTTCTCCGACCGCGCGTGTTCGTCCAGCAGGCGGCGCAACGTTTCGGGACGCGTGAGCGGGACGTCGCCGGAGAGGATCAGCACGTGGCGCGCGCCATCGAGGAGCGGTGCGGCCTGGAGGACGGCGTGGCCGGTGCCCTTCTGTTCTTCCTGCACGGCGTAGCGCGCGCGATCGCCGACGGCCTTCCGCACCGACTCGCGTTGATGTCCGATGACCATGATCGGCGGGCGTCGGCAGATCGCGCCGGCGAGATCGAGGACGTAGTCGATGATCGGCCGGCCCGCAGCGGCGTGCAGAATCTTGATCGTCGCGGACTTCATGCGCGTTCCCTGGCCCGCGGCGAGGATGATGACGTCGAGGTTGCCGTTCAAAGCGTTCATGCCTCCGTACGCCGCATCCTTTCAAGCGTCCGGCCATACCGCTCGTAGAGGCGAAAAATCGTGTCGGCGAGCGCGACCGAATCGTGGCGCACGTAGTTGCCTTCCTTGATGATGTCGCCGAAAAACGGCGTGACGCCGAGCTCGCGGATGGCGTTCACATCGAACGCGACGGGATGCTGACCCTGAGACGCGTACGCGCCGAGAATCGCCTCGGAGGGACGCGCGCCGTTGAGGATCATGACGTCGACGACGAGTCCCGCGTGTTCGATGATTGCCTCAAGATGCTCTTCGGCGGTGTAGCCGTCGCTCTCGCCGGGTTGGGTCATCACGTTGCAGATGTAGACGCGCAGCGCGCGCGATTGGCGCAGAGCATCGCCCATCGGCTTGATGAGCAGGTTCGGCAGAATCGATGTGTATAGCGAGCCGGGACCGATGAGGACCAGGTCGGCCGCGTGCAGAGCCTCGAGCGCGCGGTCGGTCGGCTGCGCGTCGGCCGGATCGATGGCGAGATGGGTGATGCGTGCGCGGTGCGGCCCCTGCGGACGTTTGTCGCCGAGGTAAGAGCCGCTGATGGCGACCTCGCCGAGAAGTGCGGAGCCGTCGGCGAGGGTTGCGCGCAACCGAACGTCGGTCAGCGTCGACGGATAGATTTCACCGGCGATGTTGAGAACTTCTGACGCCGTGAGGATCGCTTCGTCGAAGCTGCCGGTAATGTCCGTGAGCGCGGCAAGGAGCAGATTGCCGAGCGAGTGTCCGCCGAGGGATGACTCGCCGTTTTGAAAGCGATAGCTGAAGAGGCGCGAAAGAAGCTGCTCCTCCTCGGCCAGCGCGACGATGCAGTTGCGAATGTCGCCCGGCGGCAGCATGCCGAACTCCTTGCGCAGCGCACCGGAGCTCCCGCCTTCATCAGTAAC
>DATART010000422.1:0-5198 GCA_036264035.1 Thermoanaerobaculia bacterium
TGGCCGGCGGGGCGGATCTGCTGGCGTGGCGCGATGCATCGACGACGCGCTATCTGATCCGGCTCGATCCCGTCCGCGCCTTCGTCGTCCGCACGTACATGATGCTCGGCGGCGACATCGGCGAGACACTGCTCATCAATGCTCCGTCAGCGCAGCCGATCAACTCCGCCGACCTCGCGCAGATCCTGAGCCTCTCCCAGAAACTGCCGCCCGGCGACGCCTTCGTCGTCCAGCGGCGCGGCTCGCGCGGCGCGTTCCCTCCCATCGCGCGGCCGGCGGTCACCTCGCTGTCGGTAACTCCGGACGACATCCTCTTCACCTCGCGCGCGCAACGCGATGCGATGCAACCGATCGCGACGCAATCAAATGAGCCCGCGCAATTCGCGCACAACGCGTTGATCACCGCCACCTTCGCTACCATGCCGCGCGTCGTCGAGGATCTGAATCGCATCTTCGGCACGCATGTCTCCTCGCTGATCGAGAACGGCGGCACGATCGCCGTCTACGACATCGACACCCACAAGTTCCTCCCGCGGCCGATCGGGGTCATCTCCGTTCCGGACGATCCGCCGCGCCGCGCCGCGTTCGACGAATTCGTCGCGAAAGTGAAGCAGGGGGAGTCACTCGGCATCCACATCCAGACGGCTGAGCACGGCGGCGCGCTCCTGCTGTCGTTCGACGATTCGATCAACCCGTATATTAATGATGCGATCGAGGCGGGCCGCTGGCCGGCCGGGAAGTGGGCGGTCCGCGCCGATCCCCGCCGCCTCGTGCCGATTCTCAGCCGGCTCGGCGACAGCATCGGTCTCCGCATCGCCGCCCCTCGCTTCTACCGCTCCGCCCGCGACCTCGGACACTGGATCGACGCCCTGCAGGGCGCCACGGTGCTCGAGGCCGCCGACTCCGAGGATGCCTCCGCGGAAGAGCTAAAGGTAAGAATCTCCGCGAAATAGAAGCCGGTAGGGCGGAGTTAGAGCCTCGAACCATGCCGGACAAAGAACGGATCGTCTTCGACGACATCGACAAATACGGGCCGCAGCATTACGAGCGGACGTTCCAGTTCACCACCGATGAACTGGAGCGGATCGAGCTCGTCTCAATCAGCCCCGTGTCGCTCGTCGCCGACGCGCGCAAGGGCGACCTGCCGGCCGAGTACCTGGCTGACGGGACGACCACGTTCACCGCGGACTTCCTCTGTTCGCGCTGCGTCGAGCCGTTCCCGTTTGCGAACGCGTCCGAGTTTCACTTAAGATTCCGCCCTCGTCCCGAGATTTCTGAAGAGAATGCGGAGGTCGAGGTCACGCCGGACGAGCTCGACGTCGAGTTCTACACCGAGCGCGCCATTCCGCTTCGCCATCTCGCGAACGAGCAGATCCAGCTGGCCATCCCGATGAAGCCGTTGTGCACCGAGGGATGTCTCGGCCTCTGCCCGCAGTGCGGCGCGAATCAGAACGGCGAAGGTTGCTCGTGCGCGGAGACGGCCGTCGATTCGCGGTTCGCCGCGCTGGCGGGAATTCGAGAAGAGTTGGCGAAGAAACAGGAACAGTAGCAGTAGATTCGTGGATTAGTAGATTCGTGGATTAGGAAACCCTCACTTCCACTGACCGACTAATCTACTAATCACTAATCCACTAATCACAAGGAGCAACACGATGCCTAACCCAAAACGGCGCCACTCGAAACAGCGCACTCGCACGCGCCGGGCGCATGACTTCCTCGAAGCGAAGTCGCTGTCGACCTGTCCGCAGTGCAATGAAGCGAAGATGCCGCACCGCGTTTGTCCGAAGTGCGGATACTACAAAGGCCGCGAAGTCATCGCAGTCAAGGACGCGTTCTAGTATCGTCACTCGATGACGACTGAGGTTCGCATCGCCCTGGATGCCATGGGCGGCGATCATGCGCCGTCCGAGGTAGTGAAGGGCGCCCTTCTGGCGGCGGCCGAATTCGCGGTCGAGATCATTCTCGTCGGCCAGGAGGATGTTGTCCGCCGGGAGCTTGCCGCCGCGAGCGCCGCGACGCCGCGCAACATCGAAGTCTACGACGCGCGCGAGATCGTCACGATGGAGGACACCGCGCTCGCGCCGTTGCGCCGCAAGCGCAACTCGTCCGTCCGCGTCTGCGCGAATCTCGTGGCCGAGGGGCGTGCCGGTGCGTTCGTGTCGGCGGGCAACACCGGCGCGACCTGGACCAGCGCCCGCGCCGTCATGGGCATGATCGAAGGCGTGAGCCGTCCCGCGCTGGCGACTGTTCTGCCGAGCACCAAAGGCCACACGCTGCTGCTCGACGTCGGCGCGAACGTCGACGCCAAGCCGAACCATCTCCGCGAGTTTGCGGTCATGGGCCACTTCTACGCGCAGATGTTGTTTGGTATCGACGCTCCGCGCGTCGGTCTGCTGTCGATCGGCGAAGAGGAAGGGAAGGGCAACGAGCTGACGAAGGAAACCTACCGCGTTTTGAAAGAGACGGGACTCAACTTCATCGGCAACGCCGAAGGGCGCGATGTCTACAACGGCAACGCGGACGTCGTGGTTTGCGACGGGTTCATCGGCAACGTCGTCCTCAAGGCTTCGGAGGCGCTCGGCGAATTCGTTTCGACGACGCTGCGCCAGGAGATGACGCGCACCTGGAAGCACAAGCTCGGCGGCCTGCTGGCGAAGAGCGCATTCGTCAGCCTCAAAAAACGGATGGATTACTCCGAGTACGGCGGCGCGCCGCTGCTCGGCGTCAAGGGCGGCTGCATCGTCTGCCACGGCCGCTCGAACGCGAAGGCGATCAAGAACGCCATCGGCGTTGCGCGCAACTTCGCCATCAACAAGATCGACGAGAAGATCATGGCCAAGGTCAACGACCTCCACAAACGCGAACACGACAGCATGGTGCTGGCGACGGAGTAATGATGATGCGAATCGCTGCAGCGCTCCTCCTCGCACTCGCCGCCGCCGGCTGTGCATCGACAGCGGCCAACGAGCCGCCCGAGCCGAACGTCGTCGAGATCGTGAGCGTGCCGAATCACGCGTCAGTGAGTCTCGACTGCGGCGCGGGAACGGTCGTGAAGGGCACGACGCCGCTGCGCGTCGACGTCCCGAAGTATCCCGAAGTCTGCACGATGGAAGTCGGCGCCGACGACTACCGCCCGCTGCGTATGAAGTTCAATCGCGGCCTGGTGTTGAAAGAAGGCGTGCAGCTTCGCGAAGACGAGCATCATCAGCTCGACCAAGGAGCGACGACCATCGACATGCTCCTCTTCCCCCTCCAGAACCTCGGCGACAGGATCCAGAACGCGACGATGCGAAAGATTCGCGCGGACTACCGGCTGGAAGTGAAGCTGATTCCGGCCGGGCAGTGACCGCCGCCGCCGTAAGCGCGCGAAGGCGCGCTCGACAATCCAGCCCCGCTCTTTGCGCGGGGAACGAGCGTGAACGGAATTCGTGGCCGCGGAGGCGGCCACTACAAAATGCTCGCGCCGCGTGAACTTCCAGCGGCCGCCTCCGCGGCCGCACATTCGTTGGCGCACTGAACCCCGCGCAACGCGCGGGGCTGCATTGTGCAGCGCGCCTCCGCGCGCAACGCCTCAGGATGACAGGAACCTCTCCCGAATCGTCGCCTTCGGCGGCGGCGCGGGCCACACCTTGAGCACGCGCAGCATCCAGTGATCCGTAACTTTGCTGCGGAAAAAGAACTCGTGCTCCCACTCCACTTCCGCCATCGTCAGGATGCAATCGACCATCTCCGCCTGGCCGCAATCGCGCGCGAAGATCGCCGCGTCTTCGTACTCGACGATATTGCCGCGCTCCAGCCGCCCCGCGCCGTACATCGGCGCGAACCAGCCGCCGACGCGGCAGAACGCGCCGATCGCGCGGCCGATGCACCAGAAGATCACCTCGCGGATGCGGCTCGGCTTCCCGCCGAGTTGCCGAAGCAGTCCGCCGACCAGCTCGCGGTGATGCCATTCCTCCGCTTCGATCTGCTTGATGCGTTCGCGGTCCGGACCGGGCCGCACGCTCTTCCAATGACCGCGATACGCATAGCCCGCGGCCAGCTCGCCCGAGTACGCGCCCTGCAGTTGGCGGACGAGTTTGGCGCGCGCGTCGATCGGCATTCGCGGCGATTGTAGCCGTGTATGATTCCGCGCCGATGGAGCACGAAACCGCGTTCGTTTTTCCGGGGCAGGGGAGCCAGTACTCGGGGATGGGGAAGGACGTCGCCGACGCCTTTCCGGCCGCTCGGCGCGTCTTCGACGACATCGATGCAGCGCTCGGATTCTCGGTCTCGCAACTCTGCTTCGATGGTCCCGACGAGCAACTGAAGCTGACTGAGAACACGCAGCCGGCGATTCTCGCGGTGTCGTCCGCGATTCACGCGGTACTCGAAGAACGCGGCGCAACCCGGCGCGACGTCGTTGCCGGCCACTCCCTCGGCGAATACAGCGCGATCGTCAGCGTCGGCGGCTTGAGGCCTGCAGAGGCCGCGCAGATTGTGCGGATGCGCGGCCGTTTCATGCAGGATGCGGTCCCCGCCGGCACCGGCGGCATGGCCGCCCTGATCGGTCCCTCGGCGGACGAAGCGCGCGCGATCTGCGAGGAAGCAGCGGATGGGGAGGTGCTCTCCGTCGCCAACATCAACGCGCCTGGACAGATCGTCATCGCCGGAACGAAAGCGGCCATCGAACGCGCCATCGTCGTGGCGAAAGCGCACGGAGTTCGCCGCGCGCTGCCGCTCCCGGTGTCCGCGCCCTTCCATTGCGAGTTGATGAAGCCGGCCGAAGAGCGCCTGCGGCCATTGCTCGAAGAAGCGAATTTCAAAGATCTCTGGATGTCGCTCGTGTCGAACGTCGACGCCTCGCCGATCGGTACTGCCACCGCGGTTCGCAACGCCCTCGTGCGCCAGGTCGCATCGCCGGTGCGCTGGGTGGAGTCGGTGCAGAAGATGATCGCGATGGGCGTGCGCCGCTTCGTCGAGATCGGACCGGGCAACGTGCTGACCGGATTGATCAAACGGATCGACTCCTCGGTCGAGTTGATCAATGTCTCCGACGTTCCATCGATCGAGAAATTCTCAGGCTGATCTCCAGTGCAGCGACTATCGACAGCCGCGCGAAGTCACCAGCACAGACAAGAGTGTCTGTGCCCAGGCGTGTCCAAATTAGCCGGCGTCGCGCAGTGTGGATTGCTGCAGGGCCGCCGCGAAGCGGCACGAAG
>DATART010000485.1:0-7606 GCA_036264035.1 Thermoanaerobaculia bacterium
CATCGTGCGCGGCTCCGCGGCGGGCGTTCTGAGCATCGACGGGAACGGCAGCGTCGCTACCGACGGCACGCTCTCCGGACTCGTCCAGATCAAGGTGACCGACATCGCAAAAGCGCTGGCGATGTCGCCGACGACCGCGTCGCTGCCGGCCTCGGGAAGGCTCACCGCGAACCTGCAACTCGGCGGCAAGCTCACCTCGATCGAGACGTTGCGCATCGACGCCACCTTCCCCGAGTTCAACGTGCGCATTTCCGAGCACGCCTTCGCGCCCGCGCGGCCGCTGCGCGTCAGCCTGCGCAACGGCCGCATCGTCTTCGACGACTTCGATCTCGCCCTCGGCGAGAATGCAGCGACGACGTTCGCAATCGGCGGCTACGCGGAGCTGAGCGGCGCGAAGCGGCTCAACATCGATCTGAAAGGCACGCTCGAAGCGGCGCTGCTGCAACTCTTCGCCAACGATCTGCGTGCGGACGGCCACATCGCCATCGCCGGCGGCCTGACCGGCACGCTCGACGCGCCGCGCTTCAGCGGCACCGCCGAATTCCAGAACGCCTCGGTGCGCGCGCCCGGCTTTCCGCAGGTGATCGACAACATCACCGGCACGATCGTTTTCCGTGGCGATCGCATCGACATCGACTCCGTTCGGGCGCGGCTCGGCGGCGGCCAGATCGTCCTCGGCGGCTCCGTGGCGATGGACGGCATGACGCCGAAGAGCGTGCGCGTCACGCTGCAGGGCAAGGAAGTGAACATCCGTTATTTCGAGGGGTTGTCGATGGAAGGCAACTTCTCGCTGTTGCTCAGCGGCGATCTCGATCGCGCCATTCTCACCGGCGACGTGACCGTCCTTCGCGCACTCTACTTCCGCGACATCGACATCGGCTCGGCGCTGCTCAACGCAGTGCTCGCGCGCCGCGGCGTCACGCCGGTCGTCAGCGCCTCGTGGCAGGACCACGTCCACCTTCGCCTGCATCTCACCAGCGACAACACGCTTGCCGTCCGCAACAACATCGCCGACTTCGCCGGCAGCGCCGACCTCGAAGTCAGCGGCACGCTTGGCAGTCCCGTCATCCTCGGCCTGGTCACGCTCAACGAAGGCGGCAAGATCCGTTTCCAGGACGTCGACTACCGCATCGTGCGCGGCTCGATCAATTTCCAGAACCCGTTCCGCATCGATCCGTTCTTCGACATCGCGCTCGAAGCGCGCGTCAGCGGCGGGATTTCCGAGGTCGAGTCGGGGCCGATCGATATCACGGTTGCGCTGACAGGGACCATCGATCGATTGACGCCGTCGATCACAAGCGATCCGCCTGCCAGCGACATCACGCTCTTCTCGCTCCTCGGCTTCGGCGCTCTGACGCGCAACACGAACAACAACACCCCCGTGAATGCCACCACCGCGGGCCGCTCGCTGCTGTTTCAGTCGGTGAGCCGTCTGCTCAATTCCAGCGCGCTCTCGTTCATCGACTCCTTCGCCATCTCCTCGGACGCCGGCGATCTCGACAAGACCGGCGATCCCGGCACGAAGGTCTCGTTCGAAAAGCGGCTGTCGAACACGCTGCGCATCCTCGTCATCTACAACACGCGCGACTCCCACAACCGCGTGACGCTGGAGTGGCAGGTCACGCCGGATTGGGTGCTGCAGTTCACCCGCGACGCCCTCTCCAAAGAGTACGACGTCGAGGCGCGCTTCCGCCGCCGCTACGACGGACATTGGGCCTGGGGTACTCGCGGCCGCAATCCGATGGAGTTGGTGACGTTCAATCAATCGGCGGCGACCGCACCCGTTCCGCCGATCACGATTGCGACGACGACGGTCGCGCCGCCAACCGGCGCGATCGTCACCAGCGTCGGCTTCCGCGCCGACTCCGGCGTCGACACGTCATCGTTCAATCAGCTCGTCGCGGTGAAAGTCGGCGAGCCGCTGTCGCTTCGCAACGTGCAGGCATCCGTGAAGAGCCTTTTCGCAACCGGCAACTTCCGCGACATCCGCGTCGACTCGACGCCGGCAGGAAACGGCACCGCGGTCGTCTTCGCGCTCTACACGAACTTCCGTATTTCCTCGATCGATTTCGACGGACTCGGCGGCGCCGACCGCGATCGCGCCATGCGCGCGCTGACCTTCCACGTCGCGGACATCCTCTCGCTGAACGCCGTCGATCACAGCGCCGTGGCCGTGCAGGACCTGCTCCGGCATTCCGGCTACCTCGATGCCACCGTCGATCCCGAGACGTCGTTCGTCCGGCCGCAGAGCCGCGCCGCGATCGTCTTTCACGTGACGCGTGGACCGCGTGCGATCGTCAGCACCGTCACCATCGACGGAAATACGGCGCCGTTCACCACGCAGCAAATCATCGCCCAGATGAAACATGGGCCGGGCAAGCCGTTCGACATCGACGAAGCGCGCCTCGACGAAACGCGCATCCGCCAGTGGCTGCTGCATCAGGAGTATCGCAAGGCCGCCGTCCGCTACATCAGCAACACGTACGACGCCGCGACGCACACGGTGGCGCTGCGCTATACCGTCACGACCGGCCCGCTCGTGAAAGTGGAAGTGACCGGCGTCTCGCGCCATTCGCTGCGCGGCATTCTTCCGTTCCGCCGCAACCAGCCGTACAGCGAGGATGCAATCGACCGAGCCGCGGCCGCGATCGTGACGAACCTGCAGCAGAACGGCTTATACAACGCGACGGTTGATACCGAGGAGTCGCTGCAGGGCAACGTTTGGACGTCGACCTTCCACGTCAATCCCGGAAAGCAGTTTCATCTCGAGGCAGTCACTTTCACCGGCAATGACAAAGTCTCCGATAAGACGTTGCAGGGCGTCGTCGCCACGTCTCCGCGCGGCGGCATCAAGGGGCTGCTCGCAACGGTGCTACGCCGTCCGCAAGGCGTCACGCGCGAACAGATCGCGGCCGATCGCACCACGCTCGAGTCGTACTACCGTCTACACGGCTTCCTCACCGCCAGCGTTGCCACGCCGGTCGTCAACACGAACGCGGCCACGGGCGCGATGACGATCGACTTCCCGATCACCGAGGGGCCGGAGACGATGGTGGCGTCGATTGCGATCGAAGGCAACGAACAGGTCGCGACGAAAGACCTGCCGAAGCCGACGTTGCAAGTCGGCGGTGCGCTCAATCCGACGCTCGAGCGCGACGACGTCGTCGCGCTGCAGACGTTCTACTCCGACCGCGGCAACGCCGAGGTTCAGATTCACGTGCGCGAGGAGGTCAGCACCGACAAGACCTCGGCGCGCGTTGTCTACACGATCGCCGAGGGGCCAAAAATCGCGCTCGGCAACGTGATCGTGCGCGGCAACACCTACACGCAGACGAACGTCGTCGCGCGCACGGCCGCGCTCGAAAAGGGACAGCCATTCAGCTACACGTCGATCCTCGAAGCGCAACAGCGTTTGTACCGCCTCGGCATTTTCCAGCGCGTCGATATTCAGCCGGCGCAGGCGGAAACCGCGGTGGGCACGCGCGACATCACCATCTCGATCGCCGAGGGGAAAGATCTCACCATCGCCGGCGCCCTCGGCGGCACGGCTCCGCTCACGTCCAACACCGGCATCAACCGCATCGCGCCGCTCGCCTCCGCATCGATCGCGCATCGCAATCTCTTCGGCACCGGCCGCTATCTCGGCCTGGAGGTGATCTATGCGCGGCCGAATCGGAAGGACGCGTTCGTCACCTATCGCGAGCCGTTCATCGGCAGGTTCGACCTGCCGATCCAGGTCACCGCGTTTCAGAGTGACGACTTCCGGCCGCACACGCACATCGTGCAGCGCGGCGGATTCATCGAAGCGACGCGCGTCGCACGCTTTCAAACGCGCTGGTCGCTGCGCTACGAGTACCGCGTCGCCCGATGCAAGGTCAATGAGCATGACACGGGCGATCTCTGCACGCTCGCGCAGAACGTGCTGCTGCCGGGACTCGATCGCAACGCGACAAACGTGGCCATCTCGAGCCTCACGCCGACCTTCTTCTGGGACAAACGCGATGATGCGATCAATCCGCATCGCGGCTTCTTCACGACCGCCTCGGCCGAGTACGCGTTCCCACTCATCGCCGCAAACGCGCGTTTCCTGAAGGAGTTCACACAGACGTCGTGGTACCTGCCCGTCACCGATCGCAGTACGTTCGCGATGTCGGGACGCGTCGGCCTGATCCAGGACCTCGGCGCCGGGACGACGATCGATCCGGCGACCGGTCAGGTGATTCCGACGAGCGGCGTGCCGCTGTCCGAGCGCTTCACCGCCGGCGGCGACACATCCCACCGCGCCTATCCGCTCGACCTCCTCGGCACCGCCTGTCCGACGCAGCAGTCGATCGATGAAGGCTGCCGTCCGACGCTCATCGATATCTTCGCAAACGGCAACCACACGACCGCGCCCCTCGGCGGACGTTCACTCTTCATCTTCAACGCCGAGTACCGATTCCCGATCGCCGGCCCGATCGGCGCACAGCTTTTCGTCGACGCCGGCAACACGTTCGCTGATACCGCCATCCGTCTCGGCGACCTCAAATACGGCCTCGGCACCGGCCTTCGTTATCTGTCGCCCGTCGGTCCGGTGCGCTTCGACTTCGGCTACAAACTCCACCGCCAGATCCTGCGCTTCGATGAGCAAGGGAACGCCGTCTACGAGCGCCCGTACGCGTACTTCATTACGCTCGGCTACGCGTTTTGAGCCGGAGCTCCTATTTCCAAAATCGATCTATGCAGATCGAGAGCTGATCTCCATCGATCGAAACTCGATTTGTGGAGATCGAATCCTGATATGCGCATATCGCAAATCGATCTATCGAGATCAGAAGACGATATGTGGAGATCGAGAATCGATCTATGGAGATCAGAAGCTGATATGTGGAGATCGAAAATCGATCTATGGAGATCAGAAGCCGATATGTGAAGATCGAAAATCGATCAATACAGATCAGCACGCGATCTGCAGAGATCGAGATCCGATCTGTAACGATCAGAATGCGATCTCTTGAGATTGAGGATCGATCCGAGATCAGAAGGCGATCGTTCGACTAGATTCGCGCGCGCCGCACTTCGTCGATGACTCGCGCCACGACTTCGTCTGCCGCGCCCAACTGCTTCGCGCGATCTTTGCGGAAGCTCCACTCGATCTGACCATTCGCGAGGCTCTTCGCGCCGATGCCGATGCGCAGCGGGAAGCCGATCAGATCGGCGTCCTTGAACTTCACGCCGGGACGTTCATCGCGGTCGTCGAGGATGGCGTCGATGCCTGCATCGCGCAGTTGCCGATAGATATCGTCCGCCGCCGCGCGCACGTTGTCTTCCTTGCCGATCTGTGTCACCACGACCTCGAACGGAGCGATCGGCATCGGCCAGATAATGCCGTCGTCGTCGTGACTCTGCTCGACCGCGGCGGCGACCGTTCGCCCGATGCCGAGGCCGTAGCAGCCCATGATCATCGGCTCGCGCGCGCCCTTCTCGTCGAGGAACGTGCAGTTCATCGCCGCGGAGTACTTCGTGCCGAGCTTGAACACGTGACCGACTTCGATGCCGCGGTGGATTTCCAGCGGAGTCGAACAGCGTGGACACGGATCACCGGCGAACACCGTCGTGAAATCGCCGTACTCCGGCTCCTTGAAATCGCGGCCGGGATTCGCGCCGGTGTAGTGCGTGTCCGTTTTGTTTGCGCCGACGACCCAGTTCGGTACACCTTTGAGCGAGACATCCGCGAGCACGCGCGGCGCCTTCGTGCCGACCGGACCGCAATAACCGACGGGACCGCCGGTGGACGACTCGAAGCGCGCGTCCGGCATCATCTCCAGGAACTCCGCGCCGAGGAAGTTCTTGATCTTGATCTCGTTGCCTTCGCGGTCGCCGCGGACAAGCACCATCACGCAGCCCTTGTTGGTGTCGAAGACGAGCGTCTTGACGAGCTGCGAGGTTGGCTTGCCGAGGAACTTGCCGACATCGTCGATGGATTGCGTGCCGGGCGTGTGAATTGGAGCCAGCTCCTCGATCGGCGCCGCGCTTGATTCGTCGAAAAATTTAGACGTCGCCTTCTCCACGTTCGCGCCGTAGCTGCAGCTCGGACACGACACCACGGCGTCCTCGCCCGACTGCGCGAGCACCATGAACTCGTGCGACGCGGAGCCGCCGATGTTGCCGGTATCGGCATCGACGGCGACGTGATCGAGCGCGCAACGGTTGAAGATCGCGCCGTACGCGACGCGCATTTTTTCGTAGACCTCGTCGAGCGACTCGCGATTCGCGTGAAACGAATACGCATCCTTCATCACGAACTCGCGCCCGCGCATGAGGCCGAAACGCGGGCGCACTTCGTCGCGGAACTTCGTCTGGATCTGATACAGATTCACCGGCAGCGAGCGGTACGAATTGATGGCGTCGCGCACCGTGTCGGTGATCACTTCCTCGGCCGTCGGCGCGTAGCAGAACTCGCGGCCGTGACGGTCTTTGATGCGCAGCAGTTCCTTCCCGTACACCTGCCAGCGTTTCGATTCGATCCACAGCTCGGACGGCTGAATGGTCGGCATCGTCAGCTCGATTGCGCCGGCGCGGCCCATCTCGTCGCGCACGATCGCCTCCAGTTTCTGCATCGAGCGGAGGCCGAGCGGCAGGTAGGTGTAGATGCCGGCCGCGACTTTGCGAATCATGCCGGCGCGCATCATCAGCTTCTGACTGATAACGTCCGCGTCGGCGGGAACTTCGCGCAACGTGTTGATGAAGTATTGGCTCCAGCGCATGGGGCGGGGATTGTAACCTGCGCTTTCGCGCTTCGCGCGCGTTGTCGGTTGTCGGTTGTCTGTGGCCAGTATCGAGCTGTCGGAAGAGAACCGACAACAGAGAACCGAGAACAGAGACCGCCAACGCACCGCGGTGCGCGAATCGCGCACCTATACTTTCCCCATGTCGGGGATCCTCAAATTCGATCGCACGCCGGTGGCGCGGCTCGTCTCCTGCGCGGCATCGTTCGCATCGGCGGCGCTCGTGTTCGATTACCTCTCGAAGGGTGAAAAAGAGATCGAGGCGCTGCCGATGATCGCCCTCATCGTTCTCTTTCTCGGCACGATCGCCGCGGCCGTGGTGCAGTATGGCGATCACATCTACCTCAGCGACGACGGCGTGATGTACGAGAACTGGGTGCTGAAACAGTTCGGGAGGCACGGCCGCTGGATGCGATGGGAAGACGTGGTCGAGGTGCGCGAAATCAAGCGCAAGGTGCTGATCCTTTTTTCGCGCGACGGGCGGCGCGTGCTGGTCGACGCAATCCTTGGCTATCCGATTGCTAGGAACGAGATTCTCAGGCGAGCTCCTCAGGCGATTTTTTCCGGGACGCTCACCTCTGAAGACTCGTGAAGAAACGCGTAGCCGTTCCACTCATTGCCGTTGCCGCCGTGGTGCTCATTGCCGCGGTCATCGTCGTAGTAGCGTTGCGCCAGCGCGCGCCGCGGCATCGCGTTTTCCGCGCCGCTCCGGCGGAGACGCGTCCGAAGCCGCCGTCCGCGGAGTTGCGTGCGCCGAATGAATGGAGCGAACAGTTTCGCGAGCTGGAAGCGAATGGACGGTGGTCCGAGCTCGACGATCTTCTCGAACGGATCGCGAA
>DATART010000498.1:0-4169 GCA_036264035.1 Thermoanaerobaculia bacterium
TGTACGGCAGCATCGAGGCCTCGGGCACGACCTTCGCGTCCGGATTCCGCTGTTTCACGAAATCACGGACGAGTTTCAGGATTTTCTTCGGGTCCTGATTCGGCACGATGCGGCAGGAGATCTTCGCCGTCGCGCGCGGCGGAATGATGGTCTTGATTCCGGGGCCGGTGTAGCCGCCGACCAAGCCGTGCACTTCGAACGTCGGCATGGCCCAGATGCGCTTCATCACGTCGTCAGCGTCTTCCGTGCGGATCGATTTGAAACCGTGATCTTTCTTGAAGTTCTTCACGGTGAAGCCCGACGCGCGGAAATCGGCCAGCTCTTTCTTCGACGGCTGTTCGACGTCGTCGTAGAAGCCTTTGATTTTCACTTTGCCGGTGGTGCCGTCGTACATCTCGGAGACGAGTTTCATCAACTCGCCGATCGGATTGCGGGCGGCGCCGCCAGTGACGCCGGAGTGCTGATCAGTGGCCGCGGTCTCGAGCGTCAACTCGAAGCCCTGGAGTCCGCGAAGTCCGGCCGGGCAGGCCGGGCGGTCGCGCGAAACCCATATCGTGTCGGAGACGAGCACGGAGTTCGTCGCGAGTTGCTTGCCGTACTTTTTCATCGCGCCGTCGAAGCTCGGCGATCCGATCTCCTCTTCGAGCTCCCACAGCAGATGCATGTTCGCTTTGACGCCGGCCTCGCGCGCGGCGCGGATGCCGAAGAGCGCGGTCAGGGCGGGACCTTTGTCGTCCGTCGTGCCGCGTCCGAGGTAGCGATCGCCTTCTTTGGTGAAAACGAATGGATCGCTCGTCCACGGCTCAGTCTCGCGCGAGGCCGGCTGGACGTCGAGATGGTTATAGACGGTGACGGTCGGCCGGTTGCCGCCGCTGTTGAAGCGGCCGTGGATGATCGGGTTGCCATCCGTTTCGAGGATGTCCGCCTCGCCGCCGAAGTCGCGAATCGTCGATGCCGCGAGCTCGGCGCAGCGGCGGATGTCGGGCAGGCGAGTTTCATCGGCGGAGACGGTGGGGATGTCGACGAACTGGCGGAGGGCGGCTTCGAAACGATCGCGTTCTTTGTTCGCAAACGCGATGAGCGGCTTCTTTTCAAGACTCATGGCGGCGCATTCTATCGCCAGCCGCAAAGGCCGCCGCCAGGATCAGCAACGAGAGCGCAGGCTGCGAAAGGCGAGGCAGAATCCACCACATCCTCATCGCCAGCGAGCTTTCGTATTGCAGGTAGAGGTAGACGAAAAACGCGAAGAGCAGCGGGACTGGCACGAGGAGCGGGATCGCATCCTTCAGCCGCTGCGGCATCGTCCACGCGATGTAGATGAGGATCGCCAGTGGAATGAGCCACGACAATCCCCAGCATCCTGCGGCCAGACTCTTCGGAGCTTCATGGAAGATCGTCGGCAGGTTGCTCCAGTGGAAGATGTGCGTGAGCGTGACGCGGTCGTACCCGGCGTGCATGCCGAAGCGTTTCTGAAACGCGAACCAGACCGACGCGCCGACAGCCGATGATGCGGCGAGGATCGCGGCGCGACGGATGCCGCGATCGTAGATGACGACGCCGATGAGGATTGCGCCGATCGTGACGAGCGCTTCCTCTTTCGTCAGCATCGCGCCGGCGAATGCGATCGCGGCGATGGACGTGCGGTTTGCCACGATCGCCGCCGCTCCCACCGAGATGTACATCACGAGCATGGCCTCGGCGTTTCCGCCGCTGCCGCAGAAGGCGAGGGATGCGGCCATGGCCGCGGTCCAGAACGCGGTGGCGTGAATCGATCCGGTCAACCAGTTGATGACGGGCACCGCGGCGATCAGCCACACCGCGGACATTGCCGCGGCGGTGATCCACGGCATGTGATGCGAGAAGAGAATTCCCCACGCCTGCACGATCGGCACGAGCGGCGGATAGTCGATGCGCGGCGGCGCGTAACGAGAGAGCAGATAGCCGGCGTCGAGCGATCGCGACATCGCAAAGTGCACCGACTTTGTCCCCCAGAAGAGGACGTAGTCGGGATTGATCGATTGCGTGGTGATGATCGAGAGCGCGAAGTGGAGGATTGCAATGCTGATGATCGCCAGCGCGACTGGTGTGGCACAGACACTCTTGTCTGCGCGCCTTCTCCGCCAGACAACGATTCCGCTCGCGATCAGCAGCGGCAGCGACAGTCCGACGATGCTCCAGCGAATCCCGATCGCCGTGAAGAGCGTCGCCTCAACAGTCAGCAGCAGCGCACCGGCGAGAAACACGAAGCCGAGGCGCGCGCTGCGCGAATCGATCGACGAGGCGAGCGAAAGTCCGAAAAGCGGGACGAGCGCGTAAGCGGCGACGTACGCGAGCCCAGTCATGGCTTGTCGCGCACGCAGACTGCGCCGCCGGTCACCATGTGCATCGATGGCGCATCTGCCGGACACTCCGGCGCGCCGTAGACGAGCACATACTTCGCCTCGCTGCCGCCGCCGGGCTGCGGCTGCCAGACATACGTCGCCGGATACGGCGTCACGTCCGCGTACAAATCCGCCGAGAGCCAGAAGAGCTGTGTCTCGTCATCCGGCGTCGGCGCTTTGATCGTGTACGACGATCCCTTCGGAACGAGCGGGCGCGCGGCGGCCAGAAATCGCCAGTACGCGGCAAGCTGCGGCTGGTCGTTTTCGGTCGGCGACGCGGGAACTTCGAACCGATGCGTGCGAAGGAAGCTGCTCCACGTGACGAGCGGTCCCGTCAGAACGATGAGCGCGCCCACCAGCCAGACGCGTCGCATCTCACCAACCGGCAGCGACGCCGGAACGACGCGGATCGGCGCCGCCGTATCGCAGTCCGCTCTTCGGATCGATCATGACCGCATTCGCGTCGGAGATGTGCTCGAACGGCTTCTCCGCGAATTTGTGGCCTATCGCTTCGAGCGCCGCGCGCGAGTCGGGATTCGTCCCGTTCGGTTCCCAGAAAATCGTGTCGGGCATCCATTGATGATGAATGCGTCCGGCATCCACCGCCTCCTGAATCGACGCGTGAAAATCAACCTCGGCCAGCACGATCTCCAGCACGGTGCTGATGATGCGCGGCCCGCCCGCGGCGCCGACGGCAAGCCACGGCTTGCCGTCCTGCAGCATGATCAGCGGCACCATCGACGACAGCGGCCGCTTCTTCGGCGCGATAGCGTTCTTCTCACTCTGAATGAGCTGATACACGTTCGGCACGCCGGGCTGCGAGGTGAAGTCATCCATCTCGTCGTTGAGCAGGACGCCGGTGCCCTTCGCGGTGACGCCCGCGCCGAACCAGTCGTTCAGCGTGTAGGTGTTGCTGACCATGTTGCCGTCGCCGTCGACGACGGAAAAGTGCGTGGTGTCGGTCCGCTCGAACGGCGCCGGATCGCCCGCGCGAATCTCGCTCGACCTCGACGCATGCGCGAGATCGATCGTCTTCCCACGCTCCTCGGCGAAGGCATTCGAGGCCAGCGCGGACACCGGCAATTTGACGAAATCCGGATCCCCCAGAAACTCCGCCCGGTCCGCGAACGCCCTTCGCATTACCTCGGTAATGAGATGGAGATACTTTGCCGATTGCCAGCCGGCCGCGGCGAGGTCGTACTTCTCCAGCATGTGCAGCATCTCGATGATGGCGATCCCGCCCGACGACGGCGGTGGCATGACGATGAAGTCGTGTCCGCGATAGCTGCCGCGTAACGGCGTGCGGATCACCGGCTTGTAGTCGCGCAGATCCTGCATCGTGATCAAGCCGCCGTGCGCATTCATGTCGTCGACGATGCGCTTCGCGGTCACGCCTTCGTAGAAATCGCGCGGATTGGTCTGGATGCGCGCCAGCGTTGCGGCAAGCTCGGGCTGCTTGAATCGCTCGCCCATTGTGTAGAGATGCCCGTCGCGCAGAAAAATGCGCCGGCTCTCCGGCCACGGCTCCAGTTTCTTCAGCGTCTCTTTGTCGTGAAACACGCCGTCCAGAAATGGGCTGACGACGAATCCCTCGGCCGCAAGTTTCCGCGCCGGCTCAACAAGCTCACTCCATTTCAATTTGCCGTGACGCTTGTGGACGAGCATCAATCCGGCCACGGTGCCCGGAACGCCAATCGCTTTGTAGCCGTCCGTCGAGGCGCCTTTGATGATCTTGCCGTCCGCACCGACGTACATGTCGCGCGACGCTGCCAGCGGCGCGCGCTCGCG
>DATART010000023.1:0-10468 GCA_036264035.1 Thermoanaerobaculia bacterium
ATCGCATGCAGGTCTGTTCCTTCATTGTTCACCTCCACGGCCAGCACTACCAACGACTCCACATCCGCGGCGATATGGATGTTGAACGCCGGCCGGTATCCGCCGTCCGGCATCTTCATCACCCGCGCCTCCGGATCGGTGGTCGACGTTCTCGCTTCGGTCTTCTTCTTTCCGTTGTTCGAGCGCTTTCGCGCTTCGGCATCGTCCATCTGTTCGAGCGCTCGCTTGATCCGCTCGTCGCGATCCTGATCGGCATCGGTGCGCGCTCTCTGTTCGCGCTGATCCGAGGCCCCGCTCTGATCTTCGATCTCCCGGGCCAGCGTCTCGACCTGCTGGCGTGCCATCTGTTCGAGCTTGCCCCGCGTGCGGAACGATGACGCTCCCGCCGCCGCTCGTACTTTCATCCCGTCTTGCGAGACCTGTTTGATCTGCACCACCCCGGCCCTCATGAGCGTCTTGACACTCTGTGTCAGCACCCCTCGGAGCAGATCCGTCGACAGGTTCCGGAAGTCCGAGAGCGAGTGATAGTTAATCGCTACTCCTCCGCAAATCCACTGATACGCCAGGTGGTATTGACACAGGTGCGCAACCTTGCGCGCCGACCCCACTCCGTCCAGCATCGCTTCGATCCACAGCGCCAGGTAGATCCGCGGATCCACCGCCGGCCGTCCAGCTTTTCCTTCCCGCGATCGGATCGCATCGTAAAACCGGCTCAGATCCAATCGTTCCACGAACGCCCACACCGCCCGTGCCTGATGCTCCTGCGGAAGCAACTGCTCCAAATCGAGCATCACCATCCGCATCTGCTCGCGGTTCGCATCAACCGTTCGCGCCGCCCCCTGTTGCTCCACGTTTTCCGCCATGATCCGATGGTAACGGCGTTCCACGTTTTCCACAGCACACGCGATTTCTTCACAAGCTCTGAGCCGCCGGAGCCGAGTTGCGCGAAGCGCGGATCGGCGAAGGACGGCGAAGGATCCCCGGCTGGTAACCAGGGTAGGGTGGTGGCAGACTCTCCTCCTCCCGATCGGGGTTATCAGCCGGGGATCCTTCGACCGCCCTCCGCTGCTGCGGCTTCGCCTACGCAGCTCTGGCGGCTCTCAGGATGACAACCGTCGCAAAATGCAAAACGCCCCGCACTTCGCGGGGCGTTTCCGCTTGCAGCGAAAACCGGTCAGCGCTTCTTGCCGCGCTTGGTGTTGACGGCTTCGCGCAGATCCTTGCCGGCTTTGAAGCGGACGTTCTTCGATGCCGGAATGTTGATCTTTTCGTTCGTGCGTGGATTGCGGCCCTCGCGCGCCTTGCGCTGCGATACGGCGAAGCTGCCGAGGCCCGGAATCGCGCAGCGCTCGCCGCTCTGACACGCGTTGGAAATGTAGCCTACGAACGCGTCGAACGCGGCTGCTGCTTCTTTCTTCGAGATCCCGGCCTGTTCGGCCATCTCAGTAATGACGTCACCCTTGCCTGCCATAGACGATGCCCTCCTAGTGGATGCGGAAAACCGTGATGTTTTCTAGGTTTTCGGCAATCTATGAGAACGATGGTGGTTTGTCAACGGAGTTTCCGGGCGCGTTTTTTACTTGCGCGCGCGACGAATTTTCGGTGCTGTTGCGACGTAGAAAACGAAGCCGGTCGAGGTATCCGCGGACGACCGAAACGACCTGCGCATGGCTCCACGAAAACGGCGAAACCGACAGCGGCGCGCCGGTGTGCGGATGCACCTGCTCGGGCAGCAACAGCGTCGGCCGCGCCTTCGCGCGTGCCCAGCGTAGAAGATCGAGCGCCGATTGGAGCTCGGCCACCGAGGTAGCGCGCGCGACGGAGTGCTCGGCCAGCCAGAGCGTGCAGATCAGCCACGGATTTCCCGGGATCGGATCGTCATCGCCGCTGTTTCGCTGGTAGTGGTCGTTTGCGTAGCGCGCAACGCCGCCGATCTCGGTCTGCACCCACAAAGTCTCGCGAATGGCACGCATCGTCCCTTCGACCATCGCCGTGTCGGCGCCGAACGCACCGAGGAAGAACGTCGCGAACGTGGAGGCGTCGACGCTGAGGTCGAGCTCCAGCGCGTCATCGGTCAACGTCAGGCCGCGCGCGAATCGCGACTCATCATCGAGCCAAAGATGCCGCACCATCGCCTCGCGCATTTCGTCCGCGACTTTCAGATAGTGACTGCGGCGCTCCTGTTCGTTGAAAAGGTTCGCGAGGTCTGCTGCCCCGGTCAGCGCCGCGCAAATCGCGGACGCTGTGAAGGTGAAGACGCCCTGCCGCTCCTCCCACATATCGAACGACGGCAGCGGCAGTTGCGTTTTCGGATCGCGGTAGCGGGCCATGAAGTCCGCCGGCTGCACGACCAATCGCCGGTAAACGCCGCGGATGAATTCGAGATCGCGCGTCCGGTCGTAGTGCCGCGCCAGAAGCCAGAGCACGAGCGCGGTCGAATCCTCCTGAATCGGCAGCTGCTTCTTGCCGTTGCGCACCCACGGATTCCACGACGACGCCAGCGAACCGTCCGGGGCGTACTTGTGCAAAAAGTAACCATCGTTACTGATCGTGTCGTGCGCGAACTGCAGAAAACGCCGCGCGATCTGATGGAATCCGGCGCGATCCATCGCATCGGCGACGAACGCTCCGTCGCGCGGCCAGACGTACGCGTAGTGATCGTTGTGGCCCCACTCGATGTCGGAGTCGGCCGCGGCGACGATGCCGCCCTGATGATCGCAATGCGTCTGCACGACCAGCAGCGAGCGGCGATAAAGATCGAGGATTTCATCGGGCAGATCGCTGAGATCCTCGCCCGATTTGTTCACCCACGTGTACCAGAGCGACGCCGTCCGCGCGATGATGCGCGCCGGCGTTTCGTGGATGACGTAGTCGTTGAGCTTGCGCACGTCGCCGTACCGCGCGCCGGCGCAGATCCAGTAGTACGCGGTGTGGCTTCCAAGCGGCTCCAGCTCGATCGAAAGCGCGACGGTCGAATCGACCGCCCCCTGCTGGATTGCGTTCATCCCCAGCTCGCCATCCTCGGCATCGCGCCACGTCCCTTCGCTGTCGCCGATGCCGGCGCGTCCGCACGAGTATTCGGCGATGCCCGAGTCGCGCTCCGTCGCGCCGCTGACCAGAAAGTACCGCTTGGCCTTGTAGTGAATGACGCTGCGCGAATCGGGATCGAACATGGCCGTGTCGGCATTTGGGCTACCGTACAACTCGAAGCCATGATGAAAAAACAGCTTCACGCGCCGCGGCTCGTTGCGGATGTTGCGGACGACGATCTTGCGAACGTAAACGTTGCACTCGGAATCGACCGCGTCGTAGCAGCGCAGACGGATGCCCAACGCGTCGCTCACGCAGGTAACGTCCGTGACGTTCGTTTCGCGCAGATACGTCAGCGTGCGCTGCCAGCCGTCATCCTCGACCCACGAAAAGGCGCCGTCCGCGGAGACGCCGAAACGGAAACGTTCGCCGGCGTGGTTTTCGAGGCCGACGTGCGGAAAGTAAAAGTCCGCCAGCCGGTACGCGGCATCGAATCCAAGAACGAGCGAGCCGTTGCCGATGAGGAGATCGCGAGCCAATGGGAGTCGAAGTTTATCGCGACGGAGCGCGCAGACACCCGTCGGAGTAGCCGGCGTAAGAACCGTAGCCCACGCTTTCAAGCGTGGGAAAAGAAGTCGGGGACATTTGCGCCCGCCTTGGCGGGCGAGAGAAAGCTTTCTTTCGCCCGTTAAAACGGGCTCACGACCTTGCACGATTTGAATTTCCCCCAGCTTGAAGCGGGGGGCTACGGTGCTTACGACGGCTTCGCCGCCGGGAGACTAGCTAGCTTCTTCTTAAGACGTGTGCAGTAAAGCCGTCGGTGCCCGCCTCCGGTGTCAAGCGCAGCACGCCGTTCTCCACCCACCGCGCGACGTTTCCGTTCACGAGCTTCTCGACATCGCCGCGGACGAAGTCACTGCGCGTGCGAAGTACCTCGTCAACGACCGCGTCGTTCTCCTCCGGATCGAGCGAGCACGTCGAGTAGACGACGGTCTCGGACGCAAGGTCGAGCGCGGATGCGAGGAGTTGTTTCTGCAGCGCTGCGAAGGAAGACAGATCGTCTTCGCGCAGCCGCCACTTGATCTCGGGATTCTTGCGAATCGTGCCGGTCGCGCTGCAGGGCGCGTCGAGCAGGACGACTTGAAACTCTCGCGCGAACGGCGGCCGTCGTCCGTCACTGACGACGATCGAATCCGATTGGCCCATCAGCGGCCGCAAACGCGAAATCGAAATGTCGTTGCTCACGACCCGCGCACCGCGAGCACGCATGACCAGCGATTTGCCGCCGGGCGCGGCGGCGAGGTCGAGCACGTCGTCGCCTGCGGCGGCTGCGATGTCGGCGATCACGCCGCTTCCTTCATCGAGCGCGAAGCCGTCGACATCCGCGCTCGATCCCGTCAGTTTCCACATGCCCGGCACGAGTTCGGATGGCGTCGCATCCGGCGGCGGTGAATCGGTCATGGCGTCGGGGAATGACAACTCCCGATTGGCATCCGCGATCTTCGCCGCGCGGTCAGCGCCGTAGAAGCGCGTCCAGCGATCGATCAACCATTGCGGATGCGCTGTGCGCGTAGCGAGGTCCGGCGGCTCCGGCGCGCCCTTCGAAATCCTCCGAAGAATGGCGTTCACGAATCCGCGCGCGCGCAACGGCACGAGCGCGACCGTCTCGCCGACCGCCGCATGCGGCGCGACGCGCATGAACAGCAGTTGCAGCGCGCCGAGGCGGAGGATGTCGCGTATTTCCGGCTCGATGTCTCCTTTCGCGAATGCATCGATCACGAAGTCGAGCCGGGAACGCCAGCGGAGGACGCCGAGGACGAGCGTGCGCACGAATCCGGAATCGTTCGTCAGCAGCAGCGACGCGAACGCCGATTCGCGCTCGATGCGGCGAAGGAGATCGAGTGCGCGCCGGCGCTCGTTCATAGCCGGCTCAGGCCGCGCAAAACATCCGCCGCGGCCGCTTTCGGTTTGCCCGGACGCTGCACGGTGATCAGGCGCAGCGCGCCGTCGGCGGTGGCGACGATGACGCCGTCGCTGGCCGCGCTGAGGATGGTTCCGGGCGCGCCCTGGCCGTTTGCCGGCGCGACGTCGATCAGTTTCAGATCGCCCGCGAAGATGCCGGGCCACGGATCGAACGCGCGGAACTTGTTGTATATCGTCGCGCTGCGTTCACTCCAGTCGATTGCGCCTTCGCTCTTCTCGATTTTCGGCGCGTACGTCGCGGCGGCGTGATCCTGCGGCGTTCCGTCCGGCATCGATCCGAGAACGCGCAGCAATGCATCGGCGCCGAGTCGGGAGAGACGCGATGCCAGCGACGGCGTCCTTTCGTCGGGACCGATTTCCGTCGTTTCGATCGCGAGCATCGCGCCATGATCCAGCTCCTCGTCGACGCGCATGATCGTGACGCCGGTGGTCGTTTCGCCGTGCTCAATCGCCCGCTGAATCGGAGCCGCGCCGCGATACTTCGGCAGGATCGAGGCGTGGACGTTGACGAAGCCATGCGTCGGAATGACCAGCAGATTCGGCGGCAGGATTTTTCCGTACGCGACGACGATGCCGGCGTCAGGCTTCAGAACCGCGATCGAGGCGAGAAACTCGTCATTGCGAATTCGCGGCGGCTGCGCGAGCGGCAATCCCATCGCGTGCGCGTTCACAGCGACGGCCGGCGCCTGCATCTTCATCCCGCGTCCGGCCGGCTTGTCGGGCTGGGCGACGACGAGCGCGATCTCGTGCTCGCGCGCGAGCGCCTCGAGTGTGGGAACCGCGAATTCCGGAGTGCCGAAGAAGACGATGCGCAAGTGGCCCGATTGTAAAGGCGTATCACCACGGAGGCACAGAGGACACAGAGAGGAGACCTCTGTGGCCTCGGTGTCTCTGTGGTTCAAATCAGGTGTGCGTCGTCGTCGGCGCTTGATTGCCGAGCTTCTCGTTCGGCGCGGTACCGGACGCCGGCTGTTTCGTAATGTTGATCCCCTCGGCGCCTTTGCTCGGCTCAGGAGCCGGGCCGCGCATGCCGTTCGCGGTCGGCGTCTGCGCGGATGACGTCGGCGGATGCGTCATCGCGGGCGGCGCGTTCTGATAATCGCGCGGAGGCTTTTCACCGCGGCAGGCGCCGAACAGCAGCAGGACGGAGGCGGCAATGATCGTGATGCGCATCGCTACGGATGAGGTTCAAGTAAGGTGCCATACAATCGCCGTCATGCGAAAAATCATGCTGATTGCGGCCGTCATCGCCGCCTTTGCGTTCCCGGCCGCGGCTCAGATCAGCGAGGGCGATCAGCACTGGAATGCGCGGGCCGAGGGACATGTCGGCGGACGCGCGAAAGCGGCGCAGATCGATGCCGCGATCGCCGCGTATCAGAAGGCGGTCGCGCAGGATCCGAACAACATCGAGGCGCGCTGGAAATTGCTGCGCGCGATGAGATTCAAAGGCGCGTATGTCGCCTCGACAGCCGATGAAAAGAAGAACGTTTACGCCGGAGCGAAGAGTGCCGGCGAAAGCGCGTTAGCAGTGGTCGATCGTTTACTGGCGGCGAAGGGCGTCAAATCAAACGCCGGGGAGAAGCAGATCGCGGATGCCGCACGCGCGATTCCCGGCGCGGGCGAAGTCTTCTTCTGGGATTCGGTGAACTGGGGCGAGTGGGCGCTCGCGTACGGCAAGATGGCGGCGGTGCGTCAGGGTGCGGCCGATCGCATCCGTCGTGAAGCTACGATCGCTATGCTCGTCGATCCCAAAATGGAGGGCGGTGGCCCGCAACGCGTCCTCGGGCGCCTCCACGATGAGACGCCGCACGTGCCCTTCATCACCGGATGGGCCTCCAGCAAAGAGGCTGTACGATTTCTGAACGAGTCATTCAAGCTCGATCCCGCGAACAAGATCACGCGCGTTTTTCTCGCGGACGCAATGGTGTCGAATGACAGCAAGACTGGCCCCGAGGCCATTCGCATCCTGCGCGAAGTAATCAACTCGCCGAACGATCCGAACTACGCGGTCGAGGATGCGCAAGCGCAGGAGGACGCGAAGGCGCTGCTGCGGGAGTGGGGTGCGTAGCTACTGGGACCGCGGGCGTCTCGCCCGCGTTCCCAGCGCTACCGCGCGATTGCTGGTAGGAACTGCGAGTCGCCGGCATCGTTGACGATGCTGACGTAGGCGACGCCGGTGCCGGCGGTCATGGTCACGTGGACGGCGGTCGTTTCGTCGAGCGCGACACCGAGGGTTTTTTCGATGTCGGCGATCATCCTTGACGCGTCCTCGCCGAGGTCTTCCTCGAACGGCTTGCCGATCAGCTGGCCCGTCCGCGTACGGACGGTGATGCGGAAGGTGGCGGGGATTTTTCCGACGTTGACGATGCCGAGGTTGATGCGGCGTTGCGTACCGCCGGGGATGCCGACAATAGTCAGGTCGGCGTTGTCGGTTCCGGCGGTGGCGGAGTCGCGCATCGACAGCGGCGCGTCGACGGAGCCGTGCGCACCGCGCGTGGCGTCGTAGGTCTTGAGCAGCGCGACCGGCGCAATCTTCCCGCGATATTCGATCCAGAGAACGCCGCTCCCTTCCGGCGCCCCGAAGAGCGATTTGACGACGTCTTCCCATCGCAGGCTCTGGCCGCCGAGGATCGTGACGGCGCGGTCGATACGGACATCGCCGGCAACGTAGCGCAGGCCGAGCGACATGCGCTCTTTGAGCGGATTGTGAAGAGTGAGATCGCTGCGCCAGTACGCGCCGTTCGCGCCGGGCAGGCTGCCGGCGGAGGGAAAGACGACGCGCGAACGCTCGCCGATCGCGCCTAGCTCTTCGAGCGTCGGGATACGGATTCGGCTCAGATATGAGGCCAGATTGAGTGGCGACGGATCGCCGCGGCGACGCCAGATTTCGACGCCGCGGGTCGATCGCGCGTACGTGTAGTGATCGTCGATGTAGCCGGCCACGGCCTGCGCGCGGACAGAGTTGTCGATGCCGTCGAACACGTCGAACTCCTGCGGCGAATGGCGGATGACGAGCGGCGGCTTGGTGCGTTCGAGCGCGCGGATCGTTTCGATCTGGTATTCGCTCGGCGAGAGGATCGGCACCTGGTAGAAGCGCGTCGGATTCGGCCGCTCGCAAAAAAAATAGAGCGCCGGTTGGTTGGAAAAGTCGAAGATCGGCTGGCCCGGCTTGCTCAGCTCATCGACGGCCGCCTTCACTCCCTCGACGCGGCTCCGAATCTCCTCGGCCGCCGGGTCGACCCATCCGATGCGACTCACGCGTCCGAGGTAGTGCGTCATGTCGTCCAGGCGCAGGTTGGCGATGTCGGGAACCCACAACATCACCGCCAGCAGTGGAACGACGATAGCGGTTGCCAGGATCAAAAACGCCTGCTCGGCGCGAGCGCGCGTGCTCCAGACGTGCGTCGTTGCGCGGCCGAGGAGTACGAGCAGGATCAGGATCATCGGCCCGATCAGGAACGCCGAAAAGTATTGATGCGGAAAATCGGCGCGGCCGAGCGCGCTTCGCTGCGTGAGGATGGCGAACGCGGTGAGGACGGCGAGGGAGACGTCGAGCGCGTCGCTGCGGCGGGTGACGGCGCGCTGTACGAGCACGATGAGCGCGATACCGATGACGAGCGGATTGAGAATGAATCGGAAATGCTCGAAGAGGAAGAACTCGGCGAGCGTGTGCAGGTTAAGGTTGCTGCGGAACGTCGAGGTCATATCCGGAAACGGCAGCGACCAGACTGCGTCGATGATCCGCGGGATGGCGACGAACGACGTTTCGAAGAATGCGCCGATCGCGCCGCGAATACCGAGGTAGATCAGGAATGGCGCGGTACCGATGGCGATGCCCGCGAGGAACGTCAGCAGCGGAGCGATGACAGTCTTCGCGTGTCGCGTCAGTAGTCCGAATCCGATCATCGCGAGAACGCCGCCGCCGACGGAGTAGAGGCCGATGTCGAGGCTGTAGAAAATCGTTACGCCCGCCGCGGCGCCGCTGAAGAGCGCGAGCCATTTTGAATTACGGCGAAGCGCGCCGATGAGCAGCGCGATCGAGACGATTTCGAGCAACGCCCGTTCGTTGTCGACCGTCGTCACGGCGCCGAGGAGGATCGAGAGCATCGCCAGCGGGATCGAGTCGAAGATCACCATTCCGAGGTACCAGAGCATGGCCACGGCGACCGAGCCGAGAACGACCGGGCGGAGGAGAACGACGTTCAGGTCGCGCCCGAACAACTGCATGAGCCACGTGTCGAGGAGGCCGTCTTCGAGCAGACCGTGCAGCATAAAGACGTCGCGGAAGGGGACTTTGCCGCGCAGAAGATCGGAGGCCGGTCCGAGCGATTCGCCGCGGTGAAAGAGATCGATCCACTGCGTCAGCGAAGCGGTCGACGCGTAGCTGATGCAGAAGAGTAGAAACGGCAGGATGGCGAAGGCGATCAGATTCCGGACCTGACGGTCGTCAATCGCTTCCCGCTTGCGTAACGTCAGCGGCAGCGCGAGCAGCGTCATCACGCCGGCAATCGAAATCGCGGTGTTGCCCGGGATGAAGAGAATTGCCAGCGGCGGCAGGATCACGAGCGGCAACGCGGCGATGGCGATCCGCTGCAACGCCGCCTCGGTGGTCAGATCGGACGTGAACGCCGCGATCCGCGCGACGAGCAGAAACGCCAGCCAGAAGAGCGCGATGAAGAATGCGATGAAGGCGATTTCGAGAAAGAGCGTCGGGATGTGCGCGATGCGTTTGCCGACGGCAATGTAGCGGAAGAGGATCCACGCCAGCGCCTCGACTGCGATAAGTGCGTGGAACGGCTCCATCTCCGCGACGAACAAGCGCCGCAACCACATCCGCCGCTGCCACGCGATCACGGCGTGCGGCAAGAGCTGCGAAATGGCCACCGGGATCAGCACCGGCCACGCCGGCTTGAACGTGGTCAGGTAGAGAAACGGCGCGAGGAAAAACGGCGTGACGAACAGAAGCGAGACGAGGTTCCGGACGCCTTCGCCGTCAACGGCGTTTCGCAGCCGGTCGTTCTCGCGGGATCCGAGATGGAAGAGAGGGATCGTCGCGGCGGGAGCGATGAGGAAAAACAGCAACACCGTGAGGTAGTCGCGCAGCTTCGAAGCATTCTCGACAGTGACGCGTCCGACGGCGACATGCGGCGTCGGCGGAATGCCGCGCAGCAGGAGCGTTGCGGCGAGAAAAAGCCCGGCCGCGAAGCAGAATGCCGCCAGCCAAAGGAGCGCGCGGATGACGCCCGCGGCGAGGTCGCTTCGCTCCTCTCGATTCACGGCGCGGAGTATACGCACACGTAAATCACCACAGAGGCACAGCGCGGCTACGCCGCAACCAAAAGGAAGGGCGCCTCAACCTCTCGTAGGATGGTTTAGCTGAGAAGGCAAAACATCCAAGGAGGGCAGAAGCGCCATGCACGAGTTTATCGCGAAGCATCAGGACAAGATCACGGGA
>DATART010000028.1:0-11165 GCA_036264035.1 Thermoanaerobaculia bacterium
CTCTGCAATTCTGATCTTCGATGCGACCATGGTATTCGATCATGTGTCAATTTGTCTGATCGATGGGACTTTGCGAGCCGCTCACTCAACCGATGGATTGATTCGAATGAGTTCTGAGGCTCTCGAACATGGCCTCTGCCCGTCGACAGAAGTGAAACTGCTGTCTTCGACCCAACCAAGGACATTTTCGACACCTGCCATTGACATCTTTAGATGTCATTAATTGGAAATCACACCATCCATGGTCGTAACGGCGCAACCGTGCGTCCAGCTATGACAGACTTCCGGTTTCGAAGGAGGAACCTATGTCTGACAAGAAGATCATCGCCGTCGTTGGGGCGACGGGAGCGCAGGGCGGCGGGTTGGTCCGCGCGATTACATCCGATCCAGATAGTCCCTTCATCGCGCGGGCGATTACACGCGACGTCAATTCGGACAAAGCGCGGGCGCTTGCCGCGCTTGGCGCTGAGGTCGTGGCGGCGGACGTCGATGACCCGGCCAGTTTGCGGCGGGCGTTCGAAGGGGCGTACGGCGCGTATTGCGTCACGTTTTTCTGGGACCATTTCTCGCCGGAGAAAGAGCTGGCGCAGGCTCGCGCGATGGCCGAGGCGGCGCGGGACGCGGGGGTGAAACATGTAATCTGGTCGACGCTCGAAGACACAAGAAAGTGGGTGCCGCTCAACGATGACCGCATGCCGACGCTGATGGGGAAATACAAGGTGCCGCACTTCGACGCCAAGGGTGAGGCGGATCAGATCTTCACAGACCTCGGCGTGCCGACGACGTTCCTGGTCACATCGTTCTACTGGGACAACTTCATCGGCTTCGGAATGGGGCCGGCGCGCGGCGCGGACGGCAAGCTGGCCATCACGCTGCCGATCGGCGACGCGAAGCTGCCAGGCATCGCAGCCGAAGACATCGGACGGAGCGCGTACGGCATCTTCAAGAAGGGTCCGGAGATGATCGGGAAGCGCGTCGGTATCGCCGGCGAGCACCTCTCCGGCGCCGAGATGGCCTCGGCATTCTCCAACCTCCTCGGCGAAGAGGTTCGCTACAACGCGGTCGAGCCGGGCGTCTATCGCGGCTTCGGATTTCCCGGCGCCGACGATCTCGGCAACATGTTCCAGTTCAAGCGCGACTTCGAGCAGGACTTCCGCGCCGCGCGGCCGGTGGACGCGACGCGCGCATTGAATCCGAAGCTGCAGAGTTTCCGCGAATGGCTGGCCGCGAATCGGGAGCGGATTGCGAAGAGTTGAGGGTGACGGGTTCACGCGGAGGGCGCGGAGAGGCGGAGATCGGTATTCGAGCCACTCATTGGACAAGACTGACAATAACTCGTAGTCTTGCTGACTGAAACCATGAGACGCATTCCGATCGCCCTCCTCTCGCTTCTCTTCGCCGGCTCGCTCTTCGCTGATTCCGCTCAGGTCGACTTCTTTGCGGCTGTGCAGAATTCGTTGAGCGTCACCATGGCCGTGACGAATCATGGGCCGGATGTCGCGCGGAACAGCGTCATCACCGTCGACATCCCTCCGGGGCTTGTGCTGCAGCGGCTGACCGGAACGGAAGGAGATTGCGATCTGTCGCGCCGGCCGGTGCGTTGCTCGCTTGGAGACCTTCCGGCTATCGATCTTCCCAACGCTGTTTATCCGCACTACATGGTCGCGGACTTCACGGCGCCGTTCGCTGATGCCACGTACATGGTTACGTTCACGGTCTCGTCCGATACGCCCGATCCCAATCCCTCCACCAACACGGCCTCGGTCACGTTCACCACGAAGCTGGAGGCGGACCTCGTCGTCTTCGTCCAGCCGACGCTCAACCTGGACCGTGTCGATCCGGGCCAGCGCGCGGAGTTCTTGACATCCGTCGGCAACGCTGTGCGCAACAACAAGGCGCCGAATGTGCGCGTCGAATACGCACTGACGAACGGCATCATCGAGAAGATCGATGCGCCGACCGGGGTGTCGTGCTCCATTGCTGACGCCACCGCGGTTTGTACGATCGAAGCGTTGCCGCAGAATCTGGGGTCCATCAAGGTCACCGCCCGTACGACGACTGACCGGCTGGCGGGGAAGGCCACCTTGTCGATGAAGGCGACGGGCGACGTGCCGGAGCGGACGCCGGCCAACAACCAGACGGAGTACAGCCTTCCCGTCTATCGATGGTATGCGGTGACTACGGTTGCCGACGACGGCCCTGGCTCGCTGCGCGACGCGATCGTGCAGGCGAACGCGAACTGCACTCCGGGGCCGTGCCGCATCGTTTTCGAGATTCCGCCGCCCGTGCCGGCGGAGGGATGGTTCACGATCACGCCGGTGACGCCGCTGCCGGCAATTACGGCGGATCGCGTGAGCGTCGAAGGGTTGCGGCAGACGGCATTTACCGGCGACTCGAATCCTGCCGGACCCGAGGTCGCCATCGACGGCCATCTGGCGGGACGCGGTTTGAAAATCTCGTCGCGATGCGAAGCAGTGATCGAAGGTCTGGCCCTCGGCAACTTCGACGAGGACTATGGACTTTCGTTCAACGCCGGCGCCGGCTGCCCTCAGGCATACCGGCCCGACCGGCGCGCCGTGGCCAGCAACACCATCGGTGTCGCTCCAGACGGCAGGACGCCGTGGCCGAATCGCCGCGGTCTCAACCTCGATGGGGCGCTCGCCGGAGTGTCGAAGAACCTGGTGGCAGACAACCAGTTCAGCGGCATCGGGATGTGGAACGGGTCGGTGACTTTCGAGCAGAACCGCATCGAGAGGAATGGCGCGAGCGGCATTTTCCTCGGTCCGGAGGTCACGCACGTCGTGATCGACAACAACATCATTGCCGGTCAGCGCGAGATGGGAGTGGCGGTCGCACGCAGCAAAGCCAGAGTCGAGATTCGCGGCAATTCCATGAAGGACAACGGCGGCCTCGGCATCGACTGGGGTCTGGACGGAGTGTCACCGGTCGACGCGGACGATCGCGTCGGGCCGTCGAATGCGCCAGTCCTTCTTTCGGCTATGTACGATGCCGCGCAGAAAAAGACGCTCGTGACTCTGTCGCTCAAGAGCACATCGTTGCCCTCCACCAGCTACCGTGACGGCTTCCTTGATTTTTACGGCAACAGCACACCCGACGCAGAGGGAGAAAGGCCTCTCGGGACCGTCCATGTCGACCCCGATACCAACGGGACCATTACGGTATCGGTGCCCGGCGACTTCCGCGGGCAGTGGATCAATGCGACGTGGACGCGTGACGGCCCGATCGGAGGTTTCTTCGAGCCTCTGCCCGATCGCGCGACGTCGGAGTTGAGCAACGCGATCTACGCCGGCCCCGGTTGGCTCCGCCCGCCGAAGCGGTAATTCGGACTGCGTCCATCTGCGGACAAGGCTTCATCCGCAGATCACGCAATTTGAAGTGGACGGCGCGCCGACCGAGGCGGGGCGCGCCGTCCCGTGGTCCTCACCAGACGAATGTCCACTGCTGGTTCTGAGTGCCGCTGGTCTTCTTCGGGAACGCGATCAGCGGCGTCCCCTGAGCGGGGTCGGCGCCTTTGATGTCGATCACGAAGTTGTTCAGCGCGCTGGCGATGAAGCCACCGGCCACGAGCGACCATTGCTGGTTCTGAGTGCCGCTGGTATTCTTCGGGAACGCGATCAGCGGCGTCGCCTGGGCCGGATTCGCTCCGGTGATGTCGATCACGAACCCATTCAGCTTGCTGATGATGAAGCCATTCGGGTCGAGGTACCACAGCTGATTGTCAGTCCCGCTGGTTTTTCGCGGGAACGCGATCAGTGGCGTTCCCTGGGCGGGGTTAGCGCCTTTGATGTCGATGACGAAACCGTTCAGTGCACTTTGGATAAAGAAAACTGGACATGTCGCTCTCTCCTCTCTTTCTGTACGGCATGATGAATATAAGCTCTCGAATACAGACGTCAAGGAGCAATAACGGAATAACGCTAGTTAACGTGATTCCGAGCGGACAGTCATGGCGGTTCTGAAATAATTGCCCGTACCCCTCCCTTTGCGTATCCTTGCCGGCCCGGTCCATCCGCGGCCGGACATTCTTTTGACAATCTGGGCAGCTCCTTGAGCCATCGCAGAAGGCGAGGCTCCGCTAGGCCAGAAGGAGGATTTATGAGGACTTATGAAGTCCTGTTCATCCTTTCTCCGCAGGTACCGGAGGAAGAGGCGACGACGCTTTCGACAGAGTTCAAGCGTATCGCCGAGGGGACAGGCGCGAAGCTCACGCACGAAGAGGTGTGGGGTCGCCGCCGTCTCGCATATCCCATCAACAAGTTCAACGAAGGCAACTACCACCTCTTCGTGTTCGAGACCGAGGCTGGGCTCAATGAGCTCGACCGCCGGATGAAAAACTCGGACCGGATCCTGCGCCACATGATCGTGCGCACGGATCTCGATCACAAACGCGCCGAGAAGCTGGCCAAGCGCAATCCGAAGAAGGAGCGCTTGCGCCCTGCTCCGTCTTTCGCGCCCAGCGGTTCGGCACCGGTTGCGGGTCCCATGGACGCCGCGGACATGCCTGAAGCCGACGAAGCGGCTCCGGCTGAATAAGGAACAGGAGATCAAATCATGGCAACTGAAATGAGACGACCTGGTGGCGGCGGCGGTGGTGGCGGCCGCGATTCCGGCGGACGCGATTCGGGCGGACGCGGCGGAGCGGGCGGACAGCAGGGCGGCAAGAAGAAGTTCTTCTATCGCCGCAAGCGGGTCTGCAAGTTCTGCGTGGAGAAGCTCGAGTACATCGACTACAAGGACATCAAGACGCTGCAGCAGTTCATCCCGGAGCGCGGGAAGATCCTTCCGCGCCGCATCTCCGGCACGTGCGCGCTGCACCAGCGCAAGCTGCAGAACGCGATCAAGCGCGCCCGCATCGCGGCGATGCTTCCGTTCGCGACGGACTGATACGAATCAATGATCGAGACTCTCCAGCAGGACGAGCCGGTGGCGATGCCGGTGCGCACGTTCGGGAAGCAGGCCCGCGGCATGGCCGGCTACACGCTCGTGACGGCGCTGATGTTCGTGTCGCCGCTGTTCGTCTTCATCCCGGCGTCGCTGCTCCATTGCGGAATCCGCATGGGACGGCGCTCGGCCTGGCTGCTGCTGGTGCTGTCGACGGCCCTGGCCGCGCTGATGATCTATCCCGCGGCGGTGTCGTCGACGACGTCCGACGCGTCGGCGAGCTACGGGTTCCTGATGGGACTCTTCCTCGCCATCGCCGTACCGGGTCTGGCGATCCTGCCGATGGTGGAGCGCGGCGGGAAGTTCGGCCGCGTGCTGCTGTACGCGCTCGTGATGAGCATCGCCGGACTTGCGGTCACGGAACTGACGATGCGCTCGTTCGCGCATTTCTCACCGTACGCGGCGCAGGTCGCGGAAGCGCATCTGACCGCCGGGAAGCTCGTGGCCGGTTATGCGCAGGCCGGCTTTCCGGCGGATGCCGTCGCTTTCCTGCGGAAGTGGATGGACATCGGCGCGTACTGCCTCCCCGCGTTTCTGCTGATCGACGTGACAATCGTGTTCGTATTCAGCCTGGTCATGCTCGGACGGCTCCGGGCCTGGCGCGATTTCCTCGTCCGGCGAACGCCCGATGCGGTCGCCGCGAATCCCTATCGTTTTCGTTATCTCTCACTTCCCGAATGGCTCCTGTTCGCGTTCGTCGCCGGCGGAATCTCGCCGCTGCTGAACGGCATGCCGCAGCAGATCGGCGCAAACGTGCTGGCGATGGTCTCGTTCCTCTACCTCCTGCAAGGGCTGGCGATCTTCCGATCGTTCGTTGCCTCGACGGGCGTAGGGACGATGGGATCGCTTTTCGCCTGGATGCTGCTGATTCTGCTGACGTTGGGCGGCATCGCGCCGCTGCTCCTCTGCATCGCGGGGCTGTTCGACTCGTTTTTCGATTTCCGACATTTCAATCGAAAGGATCACTCTGATGAAAGTCATTCTCATTGACGAGATCCGCGGCCTTGGCGGCCGCGGTGACGTCGTCACGGTCAAGGATGGCTACGCGCGCAATTTCCTGATTCCGAAGCAGCTGGCGCGCGAAGCAACCCCGGGCAACCTCAAGTCGATCGAACAGGAGCGCAAGAAGTGGGCTGCGCTCGGCGATCAGGAAAAGGCCGCCGCCCAGAAGGCAGCCGACAGCGTGAAGGGGACGAAGATCGTCATCCACAAGCGCGTCGGCGATCACGGCAATCTCTTCGGCTCGGTGACGTCCAACGACATCGCCGACGCGCTGACGAAGAAGGGCATCGAGGTCGACAAGCGCCGCATCGAGCTGGCGCATCCGATCAAGAGCGTCGGCGTGCACGACGTCGAAGTCCGTCTGCATCGCGAAGTGGCCGCGCAGATTCAGGTCGAAGTCGTCCCCGAAGGGAAGGAATCGATCATCGAGGCAGCGCCGGCCGCTGCCGCTGCTCCGGCTGCCGCTCCGGCCGCGGAAACCGAAGCCGAAGCGTAGTTTCGTATGAACCGCCGCTTCGGCGGCGGTTCATACCTGCGTCGTCTTGAGTAAAGAAATGTTGAATGTTCAATGTTGAATGCAGGCGTAAAGCTGAGGCTGAGCGCAGCCACATTCAACATTGAACATTCAACATTTGCTTTTCTGACTCGCTGATATCCTCCCGGCCACATGAGCGAGGACCGTTTCGTCGATGCTCCGCCGTCGGGTGCCGCGGGGTGGCGCGACGTCTGGCAGAACGACCTGCGGTTCCGTCCGCGCAAATCGGCGCTCGGATTTCTTTTCCGGTTTTTTCAGCGGCTGTTCGATCGCGCCACGCGCGCGGAACGCGACCGGCAGCGCGACTTCAATCTTGCGCTGCTCGACCTCGTCAACGATCTCCGTTCCGACATAAGCCTCATTCGCGACGATCTGAGGCGCGACATCGAGACGGTGCAGCGCGACGTTCGCGTCGCCGATGAGGCGTTAGCCGAAGAGCTCCGGAAGATTCGCGAGCTGATTCCCGTCGCCACGATGCGAAACGACTCGCTGATCGCGGCGCTCGACCAGAAGATCGAAACGGTCGCGGTGCGCGTGCGCGATGTGACGAATCCGGTAGTCGCGTCATCGCAGGCCGCATCCGATTTTCTCTACCGGCGGCTCGAGGATGGGCTGCGCGGCGTCGTCGACGTCGACGACTACGTGGCGCTGGCGCAGGCGCCGGTCATCGACGTCGGATGCGGCCGCGGTGAGTTTCTGATCGCATGCCGCGCCGCCGGCATCGCCACGCGCGGTTTCGATACGAATGAGCGTTCCGTCGCGGACCTCGTTGGGCGCGGCATCGACGCAACTGTGGCCGGCGTACCGGAATGCTTCGCGAATGTCGCGGACGGGTCGATCGGAACGGTCGTCGCGATGCACGTCGTGGAGCACCTGCCGGTCGATGCGCTCTTTGCGCTCTTTGCCGAGTCGTCGCGCGTGCTTCGTTCTGGTGGATTGCTGATCATCGAAACGCCGAACGCCGAGTCGCTCGCCGTCAGCGCCTCCGAGTTCTGGCGCGATCCGACCCACCTCGCGCCGCGCCATCCCGCCGCGCTCACGCTCCTCGGGCGCGAGTACAGCTTCGCAATCGACGAGATTCGCGCGATTCACCCGTTCCCGGAATCGAATCGCTTCGTGGCGTCGAGCGAGGAGATGCGCGGACTCGTCGAAGCGCTCAACGAGCGCGTCTTCGGCGGACAGGATTTGCGATTGATTCTGCGTCGAACATAGCCAAAACGCCGGAGGCGTTTCGTAAGGTAGCCGGTGGTCCGAGCGAAGCGAGCGATCACCGGAATCACGATATCCGTGTTTTCACCGACTCCGGCAGGAGTCGCGGATCAAATACCAGACAGCGTGAGTTCCCTCCGCGACCGCTGCCGGATATCAACGCCGTGCGTGGATCCGGTGGTCTCGCGCTTCGCGCGCGACCACCGGCTACCTTCCGAGACGCCATCCGGCGTCTTTCGTGCCGCTCGCGCGACTACAACGCGGCGCCGCGCCGCTACTCGCGCGGCTGCTGAATGAACCCCGCCGCATCGCGCTCGTGCTCGAACGTCCCTACATCGATCACGCTCTCCCGCGGCGGAGGCGGAGGGACGCGATGCGGGATCAATCCGAGGATCAGGCCGGCGATCAGGCCTCCAACATGCGCGGTGTTGTCGATGAAGGGGAGGCTGTAGCCGATGGCGATGTTCACGGCGATCCAGAAGAGCAGCTGGCCGATCAGGCTGCGCGTCCACGGCTGGTTCCGGTACAGCGGCGAGCGGCGGATCGAGAAGATGAACGCGCCCATGAGTCCGAAGATCGCGCCGCTTGCTCCGACCGCGGGACCTGGATGCAGGATCGCGCTCGCCAATCCCGCCACGATGCCGGTCGCGAAAAAGATCAGCGTGAAGCGCTTCGAGCCGAAGAGCACTTCGTACAACGTCCCGAGCTGATAGAGCGCCCACGAGTTCGAGAGCCAGTGCAGCCAGCCGCCGTGCAGGAACATGTAGGCGATCAGGCGCCACACTTCGCCGCGCAGCACGAGCTCGTGCGAGATCGCGCCCATCGATATGAGTTTTTCGCCGTTGTCGAATGCGTGAGTGAGCACTTCGAACGCGAAGACGATGGCGATGATGACGAGCAGCGCCTTGGTCACCGGAGCTTTGCGCCGCATCAGCGAGGCTCCATTGCCGACGACACGCGGCGCATCAGGACGTGCGCGAATCGCGGGAAGAGTTCTTTCAGCCGCATGAACACCATCGCGCCAATCGGCAGGATGCGACGGTACTTCCCATCCTCGGCGGCATCGGCGATCGCTTTCGCCACGCGCTCCGGCTTGATGGCGAGAACGAGCCGCGATGCGCCCGGCATCTTGCCGCGTTCGGCCTTGACGAAGAACTGCGTTTCGACGGTTCCGGGGCAGACCATGGCCACGCGAACGCCGCGGCCGAGGACTTCGTCGCGCAGCGTTTCGGAGAAGCCGATCATGGCGAACTTCGTTGCACAATAGCCGCCCATCCGCGCGTATCCCATGATGCCGGCGATCGAGGCCACGTTGACGATCGTGCCGCGCTGCCGTGCCAGCATCTGCGGGAGCACCGCCTGCGCGCACCACACCGCGCCGAAGTAGTTGGTCTGCATCATCGACTCGAGGTCGTCCGGTTTGGCGGATTCGAATGCATCGAAGATGGCGAAGCCGGCATTGTTGACGAGGACGTCGACGTCGCCGGCGAGCTCGATGAGCCGTGCGCAGTCGTCGCGTTTGGTGACGTCGGTGACGACGGTGCGGCACTCGACGCCGAGGGCGCGGCAGGCGACGGCCACCTCTTCGAGCAGCTCGGCGCGCCGTGCCGCGAGCACGAGATTCGCGCCGCGCCGAGCCAACTCCAGCGCGGCCGCGCGGCCGATTCCGCTCGATGCTCCGGTGACTACGATCGTCTTGTTTTTCAGCGCCGAGGTCATGAACGTGCACTCATATCACGTGCTACGCTTCGCGCCGATGTTCCGGCGCCTCCTCCTTCCGGCAGTTGTCCTCGCACTCGCCTGCCATCACGAATCGGACCTCCCGAAACTGTTTGTGCTGCCCGACGCGCAACTCGTCAGCGAGGCGAACAAACCGGTGCGCATCAGCGATATGCACGGCAACGTGGTGGTCTACGACTTCATCTTCACGCACTGCGCGGGGACGTGTCCGATGATGACCGCGACGATGCAGAAGCTGACGAAGAAGATCGCGAAACAGTCGCCGGTGCGCTTCGTCTCCATCAGCGTCGATCCGATCCGCGATACACCCGAGGTGTTGCGCGGGTACGCGATGTACGCGCGCAACGATCCGCGCTGGATGTTCCTGACCGGCGACCGCAAGACGATCGTCGACCTGTCGGTGAAGGGATTCAAGCTCGCCGCCGGCGACGCAACGGGCGCGCCGGACGAGTCGGTCCTGCACAGCGTGAAGTTCGCCATCGCCGACAAGAAGGGCGTAATCCGCGAGTACTACAGCGCGACCAACGACGATGCCGTGGAACACGTGGCCAGCACGGTGAACGAGCTTCTTCGCGAGGATTAATCTGCATTTATCTGCGAGATCTGCGGATGAAGCTTTTTATCCGCAGATCTCGCAGATGAACCGCAGATCAGGTCTGCTAGAGTCGCGCGCTGATGCAGATCCTCCCCGCCATCAACGCAACGCTCAACGGCGCCAGCGGTGTGCTCCTGCTCATCGCCTACGTCTTCATCCGCAAACGCAACATCGCGATGCACAAACGCTTCATGCTCGCGGCGTGCACGACCTCGCTCATCTTTCTCGCTTGCTACGTTCTCAATCACATCCTGCGGCACGGCGTCGTGACGCGATTTACGGCGACCGGTTGGGTGCGGCCGCTCTATTTCACGATCCTCATCTCGCACACGATTCTGGCCATCACCATCGTGCCGATGGCCATCCTCTCCGTGCGCAATGGACTGAAGATGCGCGTGATGCAGCATCGCCGCATCGCCAAGTGGACGTTCCCGCTGTGGATGTACGTCTCCGTGACCGGCGTGCTCGTCTACTTTTTTCTCTACCAGTGGTACCCCTCCGCATGACGTGCGATATCTTCCGCTGAGGAGACTTCTGTGACGCAGTTGATGGAGACTGACCTCGATCCCGATCCGTTCGTGCAGTTCGAGCGGTGGTACGAAGCCGCGAAGGCCGCCGGAGTCGTGATGCCCGAGGCGATGACCGTGGCCACGTCGGGACTGGAGGGCGAAGTCTCGGCGCGCGTCAGCCTGCTCAAGTCGTTCGACCATCGCGGCTTCGTTTTCTACACGAATTACAACAGCCGCAAGGCGAAGCAGATCCACGACAATCCGCGCGCGGCGCTGGTGTTCTGGTGGCAGAGCATGGAACGCCAGGTGCGCATCGAAGGGGCAGTGGTGCGGACAACCGAGGAAGAGTCGGACGCCTACTTCGCAACCCGCCCCCGCGGCAGCCAACTCGGAGCCTGGGCCTCGGAACAGAGCCGCGTGCTGGCCGGCCGCGGCGCGCTCGACGCGCGATTCGAGGAGCTGTCGACGACATACAAAGACGTCCCCATCCCGCGTCCGCCGCACTGGGGCGGTTATCGCGTGATCCCGCTGCTCTTCGAGTTCTGGCAAGGGCGCGCCGATCGTCTGCACGACCGGTTCTGGTATCGCCTGCGGAGCGATGTGAAGGATTGGG
>DATART010000032.1:0-1860 GCA_036264035.1 Thermoanaerobaculia bacterium
CTGCTGGCGATTTCCGCCGGGATCATCGCGCTCTTGCTCACGGCCATCACGCTGCTTCCGTTCATCGCCGCCCTGCCGTGGTCATTCGACTATCGCATCCGCCAGAACCCGCTGCCGCTTGCGACCGCGCACGAAATTTCGAAAGCGATCCGGGCGACGTTCCTCCCCTACTACGGCGGCGCGTCGTGGCACACGCCGACCAGCGAATGGGACTTCGGCCTGGCCCGCGTGGGCAGCGTGATCCTGGCGCTCGCGCTGATCGCGTCCTTCCGCCTGCTGCGCCGCCGCGACGCGCGGTTCTTCGCCATCCTCGCCGTGATCGGACTCCTGGCCGGTTGGAAAGCGCCGCCGATCCATCCGCTGCTCCGCCACCTTCCGCTCTTCAGGATCGCGTTCAACGACCGGCTCGGCTTCGCCGCCACGTTGTCGATGTCGCTGCTCGCGGCCATGGCGTTCGATGCGCGTGCAGCACGATTCGACCGCCGCATGGTCATCGCCGTGGCCGCCGTGCTGGCCATCGCTGCCGCATCGTTCTGGCGCATGCAACTGACGCTCGGCGTCGATCCGAAACTCCTGATCGCCTCGGTCGCCGCCGAGCTTCTCGGCCTCGCGCTTCTTTTCGCCGCCCTCGGCACACGATCTCCGCGCGCGGCGGCGGTGATCGTCGTCCTCGCCATCGCCGCGCAACGCGTCGTCGAAGACGGCAACATCCATCCGACGATCGCCCGCCGCATGTTCTACCCCTCCGTCCCGCTCATCGCCGCGGTGCCGCGCGAGCCGCTGTTCCGCTTCACCGCAATCGGCAACATGGTCGTCCCGAACGTGGCGACGATGTACGGCCTCGAGGACGTGCGCGGCTACTCGGCGATGACGTTTTATCCGTACATCGAAACGCTGGGGCTATGGTCCGCGCAGAAGCGCACGTACCACGACGTCTCCGACCTTTCGCTCCCCTTTCTTTCATTCCTCGGTGTGCGCCACGCCATTACGCCCCGCACGATGGAACCGCCGCCAGGCTGGCGCGTGATCGCGGATGACCGTTCGTCGCGGCTCATCGAAAACCCGCGCGCCATCCCGCGCGTCTTCGTGCCGCGCCGCATCCGTTTCAGCGACAGCGACGATACGACGCTGAAGGAGATGGCCGTCGCAACAGACTTTGCCGAAGAGGCGTGGGTGCGCGCTGATGGACCGCCGCGCATGATCGAGAATGGCGAGGCCACGCTCCGCGTGCAGCGCAGCGGATCGCGCTACGACGTCGACGCCGCCGCACGAACCGCTTCCCGTATCGTCATCAGCGAAGCCGGCTGGCCGGGCTGGCGCGCGTCCATCGACGGCACGCGGGTGCCGATCGAACAAGCCAACCGCGCGTTTCTCGCGGTTTCCATCCCGGCCGGACATCATCACGTCCGCCTTATGTATCTCCCCGACGCCTACGTTCGAGGGCGCGCAATTTCGATTGCGACGCTGGCGCTGCTTGCGGCGGCTGCGGCAGGAATCGCGATCCGAAAGCGCGCAGTCCAGGAGAAGAACGGCCACTGAAGCGCAATCAACCGACAACCGACAACCTGCGAAGCGAAGTGATAATACGCCGCATGAAGAACCGCTGGGCGGAGACGCCCGAGAACGAAATCGACCAACTCGTCTATCAATCGCGCCTCGTCGGGGCCGAAGAATCGCTCGTGCTCTGGGGCGGCGGCAACAACAGCGTGAAGTCGCAATCCACCGACCTCCTCGGCGCATCGATTCCGGTGATGTACATCAAGTCCAGCGGCAGCGACATGAAGACGATCGTGCCGAAGGAGTTACCCGCCGTCCGCCTCGACTACATCGAGCCGTTGCGCACGCGACGGCGAAATGTCC
>DATART010000051.1:0-4288 GCA_036264035.1 Thermoanaerobaculia bacterium
CACCGCGCGACTGCGCGAAAGCCGGCGTCGCCAGCAGAAGGGCCACCGCTCCCGCGCCCGCAGCCTTTGTTGCCCACTTCGTCACTGTCGTCTTCATTGTTTTCTCCTTGTGTTACGCACAAGAAGACAAGTTGGGACGAGGCGTTCTTTCGTGAAAACATCCAACTGCACGCCCGTGTCACGAACTGCATTTTCACGTCACGGGCGGTCATGCTTTCCGAGCTCCAGGCGCGCGCTGCCGAAGAGCGTATAGATGAGTCCGAGCGGGTTGTTCCGCGACAGCAGAGAACGGCGAGTGGCGAGGAGTGCATCGCCCTCGTTTGCGCCCGCCAAGAACGACTCGAGAAACCTGTTTGCGACATCCATCGCCAGTTCCTCGACAACCGCGACCTCGGTGCCAATCACCGCCGACGCGTACCTTCCTTGGATGAACTGCTTGATGAACTCGGCGGGGGCGTAGGGGCTGAATCCGACGTTCCCGCAGCCGTTCATGAAGACCAGGGGCGCGTGATCCCATTCCTTTCCGCTGAAATCCGCCGCTTCGAGGACATCGGTCACCACGCTCTGATCGAAGCCATGGCCGAAGTCGAGGCACGGGCCCTTTTTCTGGAGCGACGCAAGGGCGTGGCAGTAAAAGTAGAGGATGTCGAGGTCGCCTGCCGTGGTATTCAAGAATTCCCGAACCGCGGGGGCGCCGGCGGGAGACTTGTGCAGTACGGCACGCGATCCCACTCGCGCCTGAAGATCTGCGACATGCGTCCCTTCCTGCGAAAGGTTCGGGTTGGTTGCCACGATGATGTTCGCCGGGCGTCCTGCCTTGATGTTGTCCTCGATTTGCGGCGGTTCCCGTCCGGCGATCCCGTCCACCTGCTGAGCCGGCACCTCGATCGGGAACATGAACCCCCAGAAGCGGCGCGGACAGATGACCGTCTCTTCGGACAGCAGCGGATCGCCGCTCTTCCGCCGTTGCTCGTTTTCGTCAGGATGCAGAAGACAACCGCGGCCGCCGCACTGCACGTCCGGCATCACGCCGGCCGCATCCGGCATCGACGCGCGGCAAAAGGCGTGCGTGAACTTCGTATTGCCGACGACAGCTTCTCCCGGATCGTAAACCGGCCGGTCGTAGATGAGCGACCACGGGATGGTCGTCGAAGCATCGATGTGCGCGGCGTGGATTCCTCCGCCCATTTCCACGCGCTGCCGGACGGCCTGCCGATTTCTCTCGCTGCGAACGAGCGAGTTGTAGATCTTCCAGCCGCCGGACGCGATGTTCCACGCGACGCCGCCCAGCTCCGCGGGATCGCCTGAGTTGGGCTCCCTCGGATCAAAGGTGTAGCGATACAACTTCGCGCCGTCCTCCGACGCCTCATCGAGCGCTTTCCGCGCAGTCTTCACATGGTCGATGAGGTTCGCGTCGACACTGACTGTAAAAAGGTCCTCTCCTTTGATCGTGACGACCTTCTGGCCGGCGACATCGTTTGCCACGATCGAAAGCGCCCGTGGAGCGACGTCGCCGAACTTCGTCACCGGGGCGGCGCTGTACTCGAGCCGCATAAGGTAGCCCGCGTCATGGACGCGCCGCACCTCGGCCGGCGTCGTCTTCAGCGACTTCGCCAGCGCCTCATGCAGCGCCGCGCTGCCGGGGATCGTTTCGAGTGCCGCCGCCATGAGGAATGACTGCACCAAGTTGTTGTCGCGGAAGATGGAGAAGCGGAGCCGGGCCGTTCCTGCAACGGCACCGTCGGACCGCGGCCGCATCGCGAATGTAATGAGATCCGACGATCCATCGGCCGGCAAAAAAAGAGGCTGAACGGGATCGCCTTCGAGATCGAAGTCGATCGCGGTGACGCCGACTTCCAGCCATGTTCCTTCCGGCGCACGAACGAGCTCTTCGACGATGGTCGTGTCGCCGAGCGTCACTGAAAGCTCGTTTTCTCGACCGATCTTGATGCCGAGGTGTACGAGCTTCGAGGGCGTGAGACGGGCGTGTGCCTGCGCGATCTTTCGCAAGTCGCCGTCGGTCTTCTCAGCGAAGAACGCGGCGTTGACCGCGCGGGCCGGCTTCGCCTCGTGCGGCGTCTTGCCGCGAAACACGCCGAGGAGCGCTTGGATCTCCTTCACGCGCGAGGCGAGCGGCAGGAGTCCTTCGGACTCGTGATCCTCGTACTTGTAGGACACGGCCGCGATTCGACCGAGCTTGTCGCTCAGCAGCCTCGCGGCGGCCGGCCCGGTGACCGCGCCAATCGGCTTCACGGTAGTTGCAATTCTGCGCGCGAGCGTCTCGATCTCGATACGCGGTCCAGCCGGAGTGTGGCCGGTCACGACGTCGTGGACAGCCGGCGCCACTAGACCCTTCGCGAGGAGCGATGTCGAAATGTTCGCGCTGAGCCGGTCGAGTTTCAATGGATCGTAGGGCACTTCGAACGCCAGGTCGTCGGAGACGATGCGCGTCGTCTTCAGCGAGCCGGCGATGGCTTCCTTTACGGTACTGACGCGCGACTTCCGCCTGAAGGCGTTGAGTGATTTGACGATGACCGCAGCCGCCGGAATTTCCGGTAACGCCGTCGCGACGGGGACGACAACCTCCACGGCCTTGGCGACCATCGCCCGGAATTTCCGCGCCGGCAAGTTCAAGGTGACCGACTCCCGCTTCTCGTCGTTCTTCAGCGCGTCTGCGATGCGCGAATACCGGAGCAGCTCTTCGCGGCCGGCGCCGGCAAACAGCTCCCCATCGGCAACGGCCGCGCGGATGTAGTCGAGCGGCCGGTCGTGGATGAGGGATTCGTAAATCGCAACACGGTTCGGGGGTGCTGCGAATAACCAGACGGCGGGGCCGCCGCGGTCGACGAGCGCCTGCGCGGCCTCGCGCGCGCTCATGAGTTGATCGCTGGAAACCTGCAGCAGGACGAGACGTGTCTGGCAGCGCTCCGTGAGGCGGTTGAGCCAGCGCGGCAATCCGCCGCAATCGCGCAGATCGAGCACGTCGACGGTCGGCCAAGCGCTCTTCGCGACAAAGCCTTCCACCTCTGCCGGATCAACGAAGGCGTCGACGACCGCGAACTCGCGCCTCTCCGTCTCGCCGAGTAAGTTCTCCAGAAAGTCGTGGACTTGCGAAATGCCTCCGCCCGCCTCGAGGAACCGCAAAGGGAACGCGAGCGGAATCTGTGCGACGCGCGGGCGTACGGCCGAGACGCGAACGACCGTTCGTCGCGCCAGAAGCGCTTCCCACGGAATGCTGGCCCACTCACGCTCCCCGACACGCACGGTCACCCGTTCCACCCAGAAGTCCGCGAAGCCATTCATCGGCGGCAGGCCGTGACGATGGATCCAAGCTGCGACGGCGCCCTCCGCGCCGGCTTCGAACTTCTCACGCGAAACCAAGGTCGACTCGCCGTTGAAAATGAGCTCCACCTCGTCGCCATGCGCGAGCAGGGCGATCGAAACGTCGTTGTCGCGATCGTAGCGTTTCATTTGCCGCGAAGCCCCACCACGCCTGCGTGGGTGAATTGATCGAGCCCGAAGCCCCAGATGAAGGCGCCGAGATAGGACGGCCAGCCGCCCCACGTCGGATTGTCGACCCAGAGCGTTTGGATGCCGATGGCGGTGGCCGCGATCAGGACGATGAAACTCACGATGATGTCGAATCCCGCCACCGATGCGAGGCGCCGCGTGGCCGCGCCGCGGCGCGTGAGCGACGCCCAGGACGAGGGCAAATCGATGATTTCCGGAATCGCGAACGACGTCGCCGGCGCGGCGGTCGCCGTCTCCAGACTGGCGCCCATTCTGTTGCCGGATGCGGTCTGGAGCGCCTTCGCGGCCGATGTGAGCGCGGACCAAACGCCCGCATAGTTTCCGGCGCTGATTGCCTGATCGATCGGAGCAAGCGCCGCGGTGATCGGCGCTGGGTCGTAGTTCTTGCTGGCAGCCGTCTTCAGCAACCCCGCCGCCATCAACCGCGCGTAATTTCCGATCGCGAGACCCAGCTCTCGCTGGGCAGCATCCGGATCGGAGAGCTTCGCAATCGAGTCGAGCGCTGCCCTCGTCTGCGCCGCGATGTCGTTCCAATCGCGGACGTCGATGCCCGCCGGCTGACTCTGGATCCGCTCCCGCAAATCGCCTGCAATGAGCGCGACGTACCGCAAGCGAGCACCCTCAAAGATGCCGACAGCCTTCTCCACCTCTTTCGCCTCGAGCATCGCGGCAACGCGCGCCAGCAAGCTCTGAATTGCTTTCGCTTCGGTGCGCGTATCGGCGTCCAGCCGGCCGGCCAACTTCTGCGCCGTGTCAG